>JACOZO010000052.1 GCA_016181325.1 Candidatus Woesearchaeota archaeon
CATTTCCCCGTGTCCTGAAAATCCGACCCGAGCCCGTAGGGCGAGCAAACTCTGGACGAAGCGAAGCGGAGTCCAGAGTGGTCGGATTTTCATGATTTCCCTGCATTGCTGACGACCTTTATGGCATCTTCCATTAGCGATTCTGCCGTCGATTTATTGTCAGAATCCGCAATCACCCTGAAAACGCCTGATTCCGTCTTTGAAGCCCGGAACCAGACAAAAGAATTCCTGCCAGCAGCAACTTTTATGCTGTCGCTAAGGCTTCTGATCTTGAAATTGTTTTTAGTATAATATTTTTTTATGCCGTCAATCATTGAATCATGATTTTTCCGGTTAAATGCCAGCTTTCTCTTTAGTGTGTAATATTTCGGCATTTCCTTGATTATGGAACTGAGGCTTTTGCCCTCGTTTGCAATCAATGCAAGAACACAGGCAGTTGTCAGAATGCCGTCCCTGCATCTTGAAGGGGGGATTATCGCGCCGGCGCTTGAGCCTTCGCCTCCCAATACAGCGTCCTGCCTGAGCATCTCATCAACAACGTTGATTTCCCCGACTCCAGTTTCGATAATCCTGCCATTAAGGCTTTCCACAACTTCCCTTACGACATTTGATGTCGCATCATTGACAACAACAATTTTATTATTATATTCATTATTTTTAATATTCTTATTATTGTAATAATTTTTATCGTTTGATGAAAGGATATATTTTGACACCAGTGCTAAAATATAATGCCCCGAAACTATTGAGCCGTCAGGCAATATCATCTCCGCCCTGTCAGCGTCGCAGTCAAGGCCGACTGCAAAATCCGCCTTGCTTTCCCGGATTATGTTCGACAGGTAGAACAATGAATCCTCATCAGGCTCGACTTTCCTGCCGAAGACGCCCGGCTCCATGTTAACTCCGGCAATATCTGCCCCAAGCTTTTGCAGGATTTCCTTTGCGGCAATGCCTGCGCCGCCGTTGGGGTCAAGAACAATCTTTATGTTTGATTTTTTTATTTTTTCAATGCTGCCCTTTCCGATGAAATCCAGGACAAATTTGCCATATTTTCCGCTCAATTCACTGCTCTTGTCACTGATTTTGCTTAATCTGGATTTCCTGATTCTGAGGCCCTTGATTTTCCCGCAGATCCCAATAACCTGCTGCATGTCATTTTCGCTGAGAACAGCGCCGTCTTTCCTCAGGAACTTGAGGCCGTTGTATGCGGGCTCATTGTGGGAGGCAGTCATTATTATGCCGCCGTCTGCACCGGACTCCCTCACAGCAAGCTCAATGGCGGGAGTCGGGGCCATGCCCACGTCTATGAAATTGCAGTCCAATGCTTCTGTTATTGCGTTCTTGAGCAGATGGCCGGACGGCCTTGTGTCCATCCCTATGGCAAGAGTCAAGCCTTTTCCGATTCTTTTTGACAGGAAAGAAAGATAGGCTGATGCGTATTTTGCCGCGATTGCCTCGTTTAAATCCGCTCCCCAGATTCCCCTTATCCCTGACAATGATTCTATCAATGGCATAATGACTGATTTAACATGGGTGTTTATAAAGATTTATTGTTTGGGCTTAATCTTCAAGATACGGGAAAAACTTAAGCTCTTTGATACACTTCCTCATTCATGTACAATGTGTCTGCAGAGATATAAAACACTTTTCCTCCTGATCCTGGCTGGACACTTCCATCAAGGGAAACCTTGCGCCCGGTCTCACACATATACCTTAGCATCGTTTCAACATGCTGTGCCGTCTCTAAAGCAGGCTCAAAGGAAACAGAAGCTGTGACTCCTGCCTCATTAAGTATGAACTCAAGCCTGATTCGAGGCTGCGGCTCTTGGGGATTCCTGCCTGCCAATATAATCTCGGGAAGATTTGGCGTCAATGCGTTGGGAATTCCTTCTATCCCTTTGAAATATTTTCTTTGCGTTGGTCCAAAGCCTTCTGTACGCAATACTTGGGCTAATTCCCTTAATGTAAGACCTTCAATCATTCCTTAAAGGAACCATGCATATTTTTTAAACCTATACTATTTTAACCAATATCCCAAAAAAACAACTTTCCAAAAGCTTTATATACTAGTAACTACTTTTAAATACTAACATGGCATCAATTATGACTATGAATAAAGTACTGTTTTGGCCAGTTATTGCCGCATTAAGCCTGATATTTATAGCCGGAGTTGCATATGCCGCTCCCAGCTACAGCCTTCCTTCAGAGCTGAATTTCGGGGATGCGAACAGGAACCAGACAGTAAGCAGGACTTTTACGGTTACAAACAACGGCGATGTGGCATTGACGAACATACTGATGTCCTCTAATGTGGGCGCGCAGTATAACGTGACTTTTGACCAGCCTGGGCCAATCACGCTAAATCCTGCTGCAAGCCAGAATATCCAGGCGACCATCAGGGTGCCTGCATTTGCAAGCTCAGGAGCAAACATAACAATAGGAAACATCCAGCTTGCATCAGACCAGCTTAACTCTTCTTTTCCAATGAAAGTCACCGTCAAGGGCGGGATAATCATCAATGAACTAAGGATGAACGTGGATTATTCGCCTTCCTACGCATTCAGGAAATCAGGCGACAGAAAGGACACCGTCTCCGGAATATCCAACGGCGCCAGGCTGGATCTTGACGTCGAGCCTGACTCAAACGTGACTTTCGAGATAAATGCGGAGAACCTGTTCCAGAATGACGAAGACAACAATGAAATGAGGGACGTGCAGGCAACCATCGTTATTGAAGACATCAATGACGGCGAAGACATAGAGGTCGAGACCAATACCGTTGACCTTGGGCTTACCGACAACCAATGGCTTACCGCTAAAGCCCATATCCCAAAGAGAGTCGAGCAAAAGACTTACACTGTCCAGATCGTTGTCGAGGGCGATGGCAGGGACGGAAGCTCCCACAACGTGGACTGGGAAATCCAGATGCCTGTCACGAAGGAAACCCATGACATCAGGTTTGATTATGTCAATATCGGAAAAAACCCGGTTCAGTGCGGGGAAAGCGTGAACCTTAATGCAGCGCTTTACAATGCCGGCAGGAATGGCGAAAGCGACCTGAAGCTGGAGATAGTAAACCCCGATCTGGGGCTTAATTATGTCAAGAGCGCCATTTTCCTTGATATTGAGAAATTTGAGGAAGAAAGCTCGCTGCAGGAAACCATTCCTGTAAATGTTGGCAAAGGCGTAAAGCCCGGGGTTTACCCGATAAAGGCAAACCTTTACTGGCAGAACACTGTGCTGTTTGATGAAAGGACAATCAGCCTGGAAGTATTGCCATGCGGAGGGCAGCAGCCGGCAATTGAGCTTCCTGCAGCTCCGGTTGAGGAAGAAAAGCCCGCGGAAAAGCAGGAAGAAAAGGATAACGTTCCTGTAGTGGCTGCGCCTGGCGGGAATAGTCAGGAAACCGTCGCAGGAGAAAAAGCTGCTGAAAATGATGAAGAGCCTATTGCCGTCTCAAAGGAATCCTCCTTTAGGAATTCGCCTTTGTACATGCCATTGATCATAGGGGCAAATCTCATTGTCCTGGTGGGAATTCTTGGCGTTGTGGTTTATTTTGCGAGGAAGAAGTAAAACAATTGGTATTATAGGGATTAATTCTGATGAAATACGATTCTTCCTTGTTTGATGAATAAGCTTATTTTGCTTCAAATCGACTAAAATGTGTATCATTATAGAAACATTTATATAGTTGCAACACACTATTCTTTATTATGAAAGCTAACATAATCTTGGATGAAAGTGCAGAAAAAGAACTGAGAGAATTAGCTTCAATCGAAAAAACATCTAAATCAAAGCTGATAAGGAAAGCAATTAATGAGCTTTATCTAAAGGAAAAGAGGGCCAGGGATAACTTGCTGTTTTTTGTTGATTTGTACAATGATGATGTAATAACAAAAGATTTGCTCTTTTTATTGCTGCCAAGAAAAGATGCAGAAGCAGTAATAATCGGCTCTGAGACGGGCAAGGAGGGTGCTGAGCTTGCCAAATCCGATAATAGCTGATTCTTCTTCATTATTTGCCTTGGAAAGGGCAGGCTTGATTAAATTTCTGCGCAGCATTGGGCATAAGGTGATTATACCTCAGGCTGTTGCAGAGGAAATTAAAAAAGGCAAAGGACAAGCTATCTTGGAAGCAGTTGCAATGCAGGAATTAAAAGCAAAATCCCTGAAGAAAAGCAGAATGCTTGAAAATACTGGAATAGGCAGCGGAGAAGCCCAGTGCTGCGCATTGGCAAATAAGCTAAAGCTGGAATTCATTGTTTGCGATGACAGAAAATTCCTGAGGCAAAGGTTCTTTTCAAATGACAAAGGCCTGAAAGAAATCAAAGTGCTTGGCTTTTCTTATTTTCTTCATATCTTTTACAGAAAAAAACTTATTGACAATGTATGGGGATGTTTTAACAGGACTATAGAAACAAATAACTGGAAGGGAAGCGAGGTGCAGATTGCTAATTACACGTTTCTTAAGGACTTGGGGTATTAACTCTCTGGACGCAAAATTAGCTGACAATGTCTTAACTCTATAATCATGAAAATCCGACCACTCTGGACTCCGCTTCGCTTCGTCCAGAGTTTGCTCGCCCTACGGGCTCGGGTTGGATTTTCAGGATGCCGAAAATCATCGATTTTCGCGTGTATTGACTGGTGGTTTTGACATTGTTTGCATTAGTCATTCTCAGCCTGTTTGTGCCTCTTGGAGGGACAGAGCCGGCTGTCTATACACTGTTCATCATTGAATTGTTCTTTATTTTCTGGTTTGTAAGCAGGAGAATAAAATTCAAAAATAAACAGTTTATACGCTAAATTGACATATCCTTTATAATAGAAAGATTTATAAATATGTTCAGTATACTATACAAATAAGCCAATTTTTGTTCACCAGAATGGATTACCAACAAATCATTGTCCAATGGAAGGAATTTGATGTGCCCGAAACACTTCCCAGGGACAAGAATATTGATTTAAATTCAGACTTCATAATAACAATAACAGGGCCAAGGAGGGCCGGAAAAACTTTTTTTTGTTTTCAATTGATAAATCAGCTTAAAATAAGGATATCCAAAGAAAATATGCTCTATCTGAATTTTGAAGATGAAAAATTACTGGGCATTGAAGCAAAGGATCTAGATAAATTGATGGAAGCTTTTTATGAGCTGTCAACAGTAGAAAAGAACCAGAATATATACCTCTTCCTTGATGAGATCCAGAATGTCAAGAATTGGGATAATTGGGTAAGGAGGATTTATGACACCCAAAAGAGAATAAAACTGATATTAACCGGCTCAAGCTCCAAGCTGTTAAGCAGGGAGATATCAACAAGCTTAAGGGGAAGGTCCATTAACGTAGAAATTTTTCCATTAAGCTTTAAGGAACTGTTAGCATGGGACAAGATACCTTATAATTTAAAAACAATTTCCCACAGCAAAGAAAAAATAGGGATAAAAAAGAGGTTTCATAAATTTTTGGCTGATGGGAGCTATCCGGCTATAATAAAAGATAATAATCTAAAGGAAAATATACTTCAGACTTATTATGAATCCATGATATTTAAGGATGTTATAGAGAGAAATGACATAAAAGAGATAAAAAAATTAAGAGTGCTTGCAAATCTGCTTTTTGAATCGGCAACCAAGGAAATTTCTTATAATAACCTTATGAATAAGTTAAAATCCCTGGGATTCAATATAAGCAAAAATACCATTATAAACTATATCTCTTATTTTGAAGACGCTTATTTATTTTTTCAGAACCTAAAGTATGAATATTCCATAACCAAGCAGCTAGGGGCTGTCAAAAAAGTATATTGCATTGATAATGGCTTATTAAATGCTGTCAGCTTCAAATTTTCCAAGGATACAGGAAAACTGCTTGAGAATTTAGTATTCATAGAACTAAAAAGACGCGGCAATGAAATATATTATTTCAGAAAGACTAATGAATGCGACTTTTTAATTAAAAGGAAGAATAAGATTACAGGAGCAATGCAAGTCACAAAAAAACTGGACGAAGAAAATTCAAAAAGAGAGATAAACGGGCTGTTGGAGGCCATGAAAGAGCATAACCTGAAAGAAGGGATGATACTAACAGAAGACGAAGAGCAGGAAAAGGCTATAGGGGGAAAAAAGATTAAAATAATTCCAGTCTGGAAATGGCTGCTTAAGGGCGTATAAAATAAATTTGAATGGTGCTAAAGAAAAGCTGAAAAAGAGTTAAGTGCGTCTGATACTAATGGGGGCTTGTTAAAGCAAATCCGGTATAGAAAAGTCCAGATAATAATATGCATTCTTAATGCATAATTTAAATAAAAAATGTGTATTACTAATATTGCCGAAGGCGGATTGAATAATATACTATAAAAAGCTTCAGAATGCTAAGGTATTGCGAGAGTCAATAAAGGCTATAAAGTTGACTTGTCGAAAATTGACGGGGAGATTGATAATTTCCTGAAAGGGCAGAATGCTGGTTAAATCATTTTCGTTTAAACAAAAATCAGTTGAAAATCTGCAAAAAATAAATACTTGCAGGTTTATCATAAAAGAAAACTAGGCCGGAAAAGGGTGGGCATTGCGACTAAGGATAGACACCCGGCAAGAGCAATGAGGCGACGCAGCAGGTAAGTGATCAGCCGGTTTTTCCAGGTGGGGGGAGATGCCGAATATCAAGTAGTCTATAAGCATCCTTATCCCAGATTCCATTTGGATTGAGTTTAAAATAAACATCACCCTTTCTCAAATGCATTGCAATAATATACCTCTCGGGTCCTTCTTTGCCAAGATTGGTGACGAGACCCCTTAACACTTCTAATCCTTCCAAACCCCCTATTCCATACAAACGCCATCTTTCTCTCCTTCCCTCTGTTTGTATGCCTCCTTCTCTTATTGTTATATAACAAATCATTGCATCAGGTTCATCCATTATTTTCACTTTTGCATAAACCCTGTCAGGAAGTGTACAGGGATCCCTTAATAATCTGTACACTAATTGTTTCTTGGTAAGGGGCTCAAAAGCAGGGGGGGCTGCCAGCACTGGAGGCCTGGGCGGCTTGCCGGCTGCGGAGAGGGATTTGCCATAAGCACCCGAAATGCTGACTAGGACATCCTCGTCTAAACCCCCATGTTTCGCTAACCATTCTAGTGAATCATCTAGCGTAAAATTTTCACTGCCCCTAATATTGTACCTATGCCCTGCAGCAATATTTGCACCATACAATATCTGTCTGGCTGCAACAAGGCCGGTATTAGCATATCGACCATCGAATTCTTTAAGGGAGTTGCGACCTTTAGAAGTGCCTTCCACATCTATTGGCGAGTTTCTTCTTACCGGGTAAACACTGCTGCCTGTATTGCTTAGATGCATCAGCCTAATGAGCTCAATAGCTTCCTTGCTGAATGAGTCGTCCTTGCCAAGAATGGCTGTGCTGTGCCCCAAATATCCTTCAGCTATGGCTTTTTTATCCCTGTCGTGCAAATCTACCATCAAAGATGTGATGGATAAATAAGCAGCCAAAGTCATCCGGTCCAGCGTGGCTTGATCACTAATGCCGTGCATTTTAGCGGCTTTGAGGGAGCGAAGCAGGTTACTCGTGGCTATCGAGACATACTTCTCTCTCTTAGACACATTTGACATGTCCTTGTGCATGGCCTCAGCTTCTTTAGTAAT
>JACOZO010000053.1 GCA_016181325.1 Candidatus Woesearchaeota archaeon
TTTTTCCTCGCCAAGAAAACTGGCTGCTTTTTTGGCCGGCTCGCAGTAAGCCACAGCGCTCCTGTAAATGCAGCTTCTGTCCTTGATTCCGTCCATCAGTTTTATGATGCCCTGCAGTCCTATTCTCCTATGGACATAAGCGGAGCAGGTGCCGGGAAAGTCATTCAATGCCTTGATGAACAACCCTGAATCCTCGACAACAATATTCTTATTTAATTTATTTGCAAGCATTTCGGCGGATTGCTTTGCGATTTCCCCACTTGAATCGCTTCTTAATTCATTATACTCAATATCGAGATGATTAACCTTTACAGAACTGCCGAGAATTTCCCTGAATTCCCGAACTTTGTTCTTGTTGTGGGTTGCAAAGTTGATTTCCATAGGCACATCAAAAGAAATTGAGATTGTATATTTAATGATTTTTATAAAAGCCGGATGTCAACCTCGATAGCATCTGCGGTGGGATATTCTTCCACGACAGCAGGCACGAATCCCATCAGTTTCAGTTCCTTGCATGATTTTCGGGTTATCTAATCGTCAATTTCCATATCACCTTTTTTCAAATCAAATTTTTTTATGAGCATGCCCCTTGCATCGCGGAGTTTCCTGAGCAAAGATTCTTTTTTCTTGTCATCCATGTCCCCAAGAATCTTCCTGTATGAAAATGAAGGCGCAAGCTCTTTCAGATAAATTGAGCCTCTTGATATCATGCCTTCTTTTGTGATGGTGTCGAACGGAAATGCAATGTTCTTCGCCCTCCTCTTTATCCTTCTGGCCATCTGGATTGCATCCTTAAGCTTAGAGGTGCAGTAGTGGACATCAAAACTGCAGCCTTTTGACCTGCAGTACCTCATCAGTCCCAATGCGGCACTTTCGCTGCCTTTTATGGCATACGACAGCCTATTTTTTGTTATGTATCCCATCCCTGAAAGCCTGCTTGAGTTGTTGTCGGAAATCTCCAGCTCGTTCAGGTTCAGAAAATCTATCCTGCCGTCAAGGAAATCAATGAGCTTTCTTGCCCCTTCCCCATATCCGGGAATGGCAGGAATCTCGACGCCAACAGCCCATTGGAATTTTCTTGCAAGAGCTATCCTGTTCCATTGGGAATTGTCCCATATAACCGGATGAAACCTTATCTCATCAAGCCCTGCATCGCAAAGCATGGAAAGCTTTTCAGCAGTCACGTTTCTAAGGGTGGTGTAAAGATGGATATGGAAGCCCCTGCCAAAACGCTTTTTTAATTCCCTTATGGTTGTTGCTGTCCTTTCTGCAACCAGCAAAGGGTCGCCGCCGGTGATACCTGCGCCTTTTGCCCCGCACAATTCCGCCTCCTTGACAAGGATATCTATCTGCCCCTGCCCAAATTTATGGTCCTCAATCTTAGTGTCCCATTCATTCGCAAAGACCACATCTTTGGACTTCCGGTTGTCGGAAAGCGGGCAGTAAAAGCAGCCGACATTGCATACGCCCGTGATGAAAAGAACCAGCTTTTCGCCCCTGACGCACATCCTGCAGCCGGCGGGCAGCATACCTATCTTCTTTGAGAAATAAGGGGTGCTCTTTATCTGCCTGTCCATTTCATCCGGGTTTACAGCAGCAATATAATAAAGTATCCGATGACAGCGCCCAGGGAAAGGAACGGCATCGCCGGATAATACCTGTTCCTCTGGCCGTTTATCAGGAGGATCAAAAGGGCGACTGCTGTCGTCACAGGTATTATCGAGGCCTTGAGGAAGGAGGAGGTGAAAGCCTCCTGCAGCATCAGGCCCTTCATCACGACGCCGGCAAAGATAAGCGGGAAGCCCATGTCGCCGCCGCCAAGGACAGCGATGCTGCTCTTTGTCTTCTGCATTTTTGCAAGCTTGACCAACCCGGACTTTTTAGGAGCTGTGCTTCCGGTCATCATCCTGTATTTAACCATAAGGCCGGAGAATACCTTGGAATCCTTCTGGAATTCAGCAAGCCTGATCATGTGCTTTGTCTTCCAGACGGCTATCATGTCATAAACAGAGATGATTATCAGCAGCATGAATGCCGCGAACAGGTTGAGGATCGGGACAAAAACTGATGCCAGGCCGCCATAGATGAATATCTCCGAAATATTTTGCGTCAGGATATTGGGCCTGTAAATCCTGAGCAGCGTCAAAATAAATGAAGCCAAGAATGCAGGCAGCGGATCAAGAAATGCCGCGAATGCTATTGACAGCGTTACCAGGACAGTAAAGAAAAACCAGAGGCGCCATATGAACGGCTTGTTGATCCTGACCAGCCAAAGCACAAGCAGTGTGCCGATGAGGACAGCCACAACGATGGGAATGAATGAGATGGACTGGTCTTCAACTTCGGGGCGCTCCATGTCATAAGGCAGGCTTCTCCATTCTATATCCCCTGTTTCCATGGATTTCCTGTAATCAATGTACTGGCTCACTATGCCAAGCCCCACAAACTGGGTAAGAAGGAAAAAGCCGACAAGCAGAAGAATCACGTTATAGGTATGCTTCATTTTAATAATGCTGAACTCTTGGTATTTATAGGTTTGGGTTTATGATTTAACAAATTTCTACGCCTTTTGCTTCTATCATTGAGTAGATAGAGTTTCTAAGCAAAATTAGATGCTGAGTCATTTGCCAGAAATCAGCGCCTTCTTGACTTCTTCCTGCATTTCGTAAAAATCTTTTGTTTTGAGCTGTGATATCAGAGTTTTTATTTTGGAAGCATCAAGAATCTTCTTTTCTTTGCAATAAAACAAGAATGTAGGAATGTCTATAACTTTAACACCTATATTCTCTGCATAATTTCCAGCTTCTTTATCATTCATCAAAAGTTTAGCTTTGTTCTCTTTTGCAAATGTAATCGACTCCCTTTCTCCCATACCAAGGTGCTCAGAGACATTTTCTGCAGATATTTTCCTGACAGCAATCTTATTTTCTTTGGCTGACAGATTAAGGCAATAGCAAGTCAAATAAAGGAGATTCTTTTAGCTCGCCATAGACAGATTCAGTAATCACTATTTCTTTTGTATTGAATGCTTTAAAGATTAAATCCAACTCACCTATCTTTGCGAAAGAACTGATAAAATCAGTATCTGAAACAATCAAATTTATGCACCCATATCTTTGGCTCTTTTTTTCATTTCTTCAAGAGTTTCAGAACCGCTTTTTCTCTTAATATGCCGCTCTGCTAGAATCTTCTTCATTTCTTCATAATTTACGCCAGCTACTTCCACTGCCCTACCTAATGAAATCTTTTCTTTTTTGTACAGCTCACAGGCTATAGCAATCCTTAAATCCTTTCTCGCAGCCAAAAGCGTCCTTGTAGCATCTCTTAGGAACTCGCTTTTGTTGTCATAGTAGCCTGTTTCTGAAGATGCTTCTATTTCCATCTTCAGCAATTCAGGCGCAGTAAAACTAATGTTCTTTGTTGCCATAATAACATCACCATAGTATTGGAGTGTTATTTTATATATAAATCTTATGCATTTTACATCCCAGACCATTATATTTATGATTTATTTCCTATATAATATGAAAAATATACTATAAATATAGTAAAATTTCTAATTTAGTGTTAAATTAGTTACACATATAGTGAATTTATACTTATATTAATATACTAAAATACTATAAAAATATAATTTTTACTTATATAATAAGATAAAATGCTCCAATATAACTGATTTATGTGGAATTTGATGAGAGATTATCCTATTTAATATGAAATTTGTATTATAAAATAAGAAGAAATAGGAATATTTATATACACCTAGACTCATTTATGATGAAATACCACATTAATCTGAATCCGTAAGAATGAATACTGAAAAGTTCAGGCCTCTTGCCAAAGAGTTCAGCAAATTCAGCGAGCAGGACAAGATAGAGGCTATTGGGATACTTCTGAAGCTGCTGAAGTCTGCTGAGCCGAACCAGATTCCGATCGGCATCTTCGACAGCAGCCTGAGCTCCCTGGAGGCGATAGTAAAATACCTCAAGGAAAACCTGGAGATGAAATTCTCGAAAATTGCAAGGCTGCTCAGCAGGGACAACAGGGCAATCTGGTCGACTTACCGCAATGCGGCCAAAAAAATGCCTTCTTCATTCTCTGATCTTAGAACTGACATAGCCATCCCGGCCTCAATCTTTGCTGACAGGAAACTAAGCATCCTCGAAAATCTCGTGAATTACCTGAAAGGAATGGAGCTTACAAACCATGAAATCGCTGTCATGCTGAAGCTGAATGACAGGACAATCTGGTCAGTATACAGCAAGGTCAAGCTGAAAAGAGGAATGAAATGAGAATCACAGGAGGAAAAAAGGCTGAAAGCAATATGCTGTTCATAGCATTGCTCGTAGCTGCGGCTGTTGCCATCTCATATTTCCTCGGCTCAGCCATAACAGCCTATGTCGTAAAAGAGCTCAGCTATTCCGATGACATAAACCTTGCAGTGGCCGCATCTTCGGAATATGAATGGAGCCTGCAGAATAAGGGAAGGCTGAAGAGCCTGAGGATTGACGGCATTGCGACAAGCTTCGGGAATGTGAAAGTGTATCTTGAGAATGACGGGGCCAGATACCTTGTGCTCGACAGCTCGCAGATTAATGCATCTCAGGTGCAGAAGATCATCGAAACGGGCGTAAAACAGCCCGAGGGCAATGAAACTGAAGTAAAATCTCCGGAAGAAAATGCAGAAGACAAAATAGGAATCAGGCTGAAGTACAATGAGAATTCCGAGTATGACACTGACAATGACGGCGCAGAAAGCATCTACGGCGTCGTTGATTTGAGCGTCCAAGAGACATCATTCAGCCAAGAAGTGAACAAGTCAAACTTATGCACAAGATGGGAAGCCGTAAGCCTGGAAGACCTGAGCTCAGTCCAGTCCTGCCATGGGAATGAGGACTGCTGCGGATTCGTGAACCTTGAGGCAAAAAGAGAAGGCTGGGCAGAGCCTTACTATGCCACATTCGGGAATGACAATATCGGGCACAGGAACACTATAAGCGCGCAGGTGATATATACTGAATTCAACACAACAGGAGACGAGAAATACGCCAACACAGCGTCCAGCAGATGGGCGGGCCTGAATGCATCCTTTGATGAATATTACCTGCAATTCCCGGATGCGTGCATGGAGACATGCAGGCTGAACCTTGAAAACAAAAGCAGCTACAGGCTTGTATTCGAGATTGAGGGCAATGCGACGCTTACGATAAAGAGGATCAATTATGAAATTGATGTGAATATTGTGAATAATCCTCCTGAAAACACGCAAGCCCTGCCAAATTTATCCATAGAAGAAGGCAAATCAGCAAGGATAGACCTTGGGGATTATTTCAATGACGACGACCAGCTTGCCTATGACTACTACATCAGCGAAGGCATCGACATAACTTTCGACGGGAATGACGCCGTAATCAGCGCCAAAGAAGGCTTTGCAGGAGTGGCGCAGACGTTCATCACGGCCAATGATTCTGAGTATTTCGCCGTTTCGAATCTTTTCACAATAAATGTGACAGAAAAACCGGAAAAGACGGCAGTGAAACCCTCCAACATATTTGCAGTTGTAGACAAGGAAGGCAAAACTGTTGCGTGGATTGATGAAGGCGGCAATGCGTACTTTACAGGCGCAATAAACGATAATGCAGTGATCATCCCAAGCCCAAATTCATTCGTAATACAGGATTCCCTGCATCAGAATATCGCGCTTATAGACTCAGACGGCGATATTTACCTTAAAGGCAGCGTGGAAGAAGATTCCTTGCTGGAATACTCCGGCAGAAGGTTTGAAGTGAGGAGCGGCGCCAATGCGGCTGTGGCATTCATAGACGAAAGCGGAAACTTAAGGCTGAAAGGCAAGACACATGAAAAGTATATACTGGAATAAAGATACGGAAAGAGAAGCAGGAAAATCCGGCAAATCATTACTTATAGCCATATCTGCATTTGTAGTTTTGCTGATTGCAGGATATGCTACTGCCGCGCCAAACCAGATAACTGTGCAGGGCAAGCTGACCAACACGGCAGGGGCGGCATTGGGCTCAACCACGGTCAACCTGACCTTCAAGATATACGACAGCTTCACCAACGGGATTGAATTGTGGATGTACCAGCAGAACATCACAACTGATGCAAACGGGGTTTATGACATCATACTCAAAAATCTCAATCTGACTTTTGCAGACCAGTATTACATGGGCGTAACAATAGGGAGCGACAACGAGAGCGCGCCGAGAATAAACCTGACTTCATCGCCTTATTCATTCAGGGCAAACATATCAGAAGACCTTAACCAGAATAATTCCTACATCATAAGGAATCTTAGCGTCACGGGAAATGCGACAATCGGAAGCGACGGGCTGAGCACTATCAGGATAAATACAATAAGCCTTAACGTGACATTGGCGCATCTGAACTACAGCGGCAGCCTGGGCATTGATTCAAATTCCTACTTTTTAGGCAATCTGGGAATAGGGAAGATAATACCTGCCTCAAGGCTTGACATCGTTGGGGATGTGTCAATAGCAGGGCCGCTGAATGCCTCTTCTTTGAATGTAACAGGAAATGCTTATCTTGCGATAAATATGGGAAATGTCGGAATAGGAACTACTTCGCCTGCAACTAAGTTTAATGTGGTAGGGACAGCAGGAATTACTGAATTTCAGGTTGAATCAAACGGTGCAGTGAAAATTTTATCAAATAATAATGTTCAACCCCTATTCATAGTAAATGGCACAGGAACTGCAGATTTGGTTAACATAATAGATGATTCAACAAAAGTTTTCACAATATTAGACGGCGGCAACGTCGGCATAAACACGACAACGCCCTCAGAGCTATTGGAGATATTCGGGAATATAAAATTATCAACATCATCTCCGATAATAAATATTTCAGGCGCAATAATACGGAAATCAGGAAATGATATAGTGGTTACTGACTGATAAAATGGCGAATAAAACATTCACGGGAAAAACAAGAGGGAAAAAGGCATTGGAAAAAGCCATTTATGCTTTAGCAATGGCAGCATTAATTTGGATGCTGGCAATTAATCCGGCATTGGCGCAAAGCGAGAATGAAAAATACGGTGACCTGGAAAAGGAAAATATAAGCGAAGAATCCGACAAGTCATTAAGGGAATATTATGGAAGCTTATTGTCATCAGTGGGCAAGGAAGCAAGCTTTAACACAATAAGCACCAAGGAAGACATAGCGATACTAAACGTGTCCATAGACGGCAGAGACAGGAGAATTTTCACAAAGCTCACAAAAGGCGTCGTGCTGCCGCAATACGCTGAAGGCATAAACTCCCCTTACATAAGGGCCGTGAATCTGACTGTCGCAGGCAACCTGCTCATCGAGGGCCGGCAGCTCTTCCCGATTGAAACTTCATTCGGAACACGAGACTTCTTCGGTGTAAAAGGAACCAGGGAAAGGATTGTGGAGGAAGGGGCTTCGAGGCTTGCCAATGGAATGGCAAACGTCACATTAAACCCCATTTTTGCCGAGGTCATAAGCTCGTACAACGTTTACCTGTCCCCTTACGGGCTTACCAAGGGGCTGTATGTTGGCGAGAAGTCAGCGGATTATTTTGTAGTGAAAGGCGTGAACGGGAAAAGCAATATTGGATTTTCATGGCTCATAAGCGGCGTGAGGAAAACGTATGAAGAGGAATACCTGAACAGCAAAGATGGCGGCAAGTTAAGGATTGATGCAGTCATTGACATGGAAGCAGGCACGACCGCAGTTTCAGTCATGGGCATGATAAAGTCCGGCATGGAGAATAAAACCGCTTCCGGGGCAGAAACCACAATCAGCACAATAACAGGCAATGTCATACTTGAAGATGATCTAAGCAAAATACTTTCCGATACGCCCCAGGAGCTGCCTGTGCTCGGAAAGGAAAAAGGGGACAAGAAGGATGAAGTGAAAAATGAGGATGGCAATGAAAAAAACGCCGATGAAAGTGGTTCCATTCCTTCATCAAATGAAACAATCAGCGATGAAACTG
>JACOZO010000114.1 GCA_016181325.1 Candidatus Woesearchaeota archaeon
TTTCCTGTACTTGATGCCTCTCTTGTCCAGAAATTCTTCTGCCCTTCTGCAGTAGGGGCAGCCTTCAAGCCTGAACAATACGTATTTTTCTTTTTGCATCTCAAAATAGATTATACTGACTTTTATTTAAATCTTTTTTATCCATACTTCTCCCCAACCTGCTTATAAGCCTCTCTGAAAGGAACTCCCTGCTTCACGAGTTTGTTCAATTCTTCCGTTGCGTAAATCTCAGGGATCATCGCTTCTTTGCATTTGGTTTCATTGATTTTTAGATTTTCCATCAGCAAAGCCATTATTTTGATGCAGCTTTTTGCCGTTTCTATGCAATTCATCATCGGCTCTTTTGTCAACTGGATATCCCTGTTGTAGCCTGACATCAAGTTTGAAATGATGCTTTTTATCTTGAATTCCTCTCCCAGCACAATGTGATATTTTGCCCTTACCAACTCCAGCACATCAGGGTTCTTTTTCTGCGGCATTATGGAGCTGCCTGTGCAGAATTCATCTGGCAGCGAGACATACCCGAATTCTTTCATGCTGAACAGCACCAAATCCGTTGCCAGCTTGTTCAAGGAGAGCATGATTTGGATTAAGGCGCCTGCTATCAATGCTTCAAACTTTCCGCGGCTCATCTGCGCATAAAGCGGGTTTTCCATGGCTTTTCTGAATCCTGCAAGCGATGCAGCCATCTCTTTGTCAACTTCAATTACAGGAACGCCAAATCCGGCAGCGCTTCCCAATGGTGATTGGTCTATAAGGCTGAGGGTGAATTCCAGCAGATTTAAGTCGTCTTCAATTGAAGCAATGAACGAGCCAAGCCAAATTGAGACTGTCGTAGGCATTGCCTTCTGCATGTGGCTGTAGCCAGGCATTTCTGTGTTTCCATAATTCTTTATAGCCTCTTTAATCTTTGATTTGAATTCATTGAGCAGTACAATTATTACGGCTATCTCTTCCTTCTCATACAGTCTCAATGCAGCTAAAACCTGGTCGTTTCTTGACCTTGCAGCATGGATTTTCTTTCCTGCATCGCCGCATTTTTTCACAAGGAAATTCTCTATTGCGGTGTGGCAGTCCTCATCTTCCTCTTTTGAAAGGATCCCTATCTTTGCAAGCATCTTAGCATGGGCAATCGAGGCGATGCAGTCATATTTTACCAGCTTTTTATCCAGCAGATAATCATCCCCTACGGTAAATTTTTCAATTTCCGCGTCCAATTCCGCGTTTTTTTGCCAGAGTTTCATCTTCATCCTCATGAGTACTGCGCCGCCGCATTTGCTTTAGACTGCGCTGCAATAGCCTCAAGTTCCGCAATTTCAGCATTTATCTGGCCTACCAGCCCCTCAACACCTTCTGAATGGCCAAACGACTGCGCCGCATCCGTAAGCTCATGCGCAACCCATGCAAGAGACTCTATTTTTTTCTTGGCCGCACTCGCTTTTCCCTGCTTTAAATAATCGAACGCATATGGCGCCATCGCTGCGTGCGCAAGCCCGAATTGCTCATTCGTTGCAGCTATAATTCCGCCTAAACTGACCAATAGCCCTACTGGAGAGCATCCATTTTTCATCCCTTCATACTTTTCAATCAACTGCTCAACTGTTTCCATTTTTATTTCCTCCGCATCAGACGCAATGCATTTAACTTGATGAAGCCTTTTGCATCAGTCTGGTCGTATCCGCCAAGCTTGTCCATGCTGGCGATATCTTTGCTGTAAAGCGATTTTGGAGATTCGCGGCCAGTGACAAATGCATTTCCCTTGTACAGCGACATGTATACTTTGCCGTCGACATTCTCCTGGCTTTTGTCGACAGCCGCCATCAGAAACTCCATTTCCGGGCTGAACCAAAATCCGCTGTAAATGAGCTGCGCAATTTTCGGCATCAGCATATCCTTGAGATGGCATACTTCCCTGTCCAGCACTAATCCTTCAATGTCAAGGTGCGCCTTGAGCAGTATTGTGCCTGCCGGCGTCTCGTAGACTCCTCTTGATTTCATCCCAACAAACCTGTTTTCCACCAAGTCAATTCTTCCAATCCCGTTTTTAGAGCCCAGCTTGTTAAGATAACTAAATAACCGCAATGAGCCTGTAACCTCCTTCTTTTTAATTAAATTGATGACTTTAACGGGAATTCCCGCCTTGAATTCTATCATGATCTTAGTTTCCTTATCGGGAGCCTGCTTGGGAGAGACTGTTTTTTTGAACATGCCCTCATCCGGCTCGAAAGCAGGATCTTCCAATTGACCTGCTTCATAGCTGATGTGCATTATGTTGTCATCCATGCTGTATGGCTTTTCCGAAGTGGCCTCTACCTGAATGCCGTTTTCCTTGGCAAATTTCAGCAAATCAGCCCTTCCATTAAATTGCGCAAGGAATTCAGTTTCTTTCCATGGACTTATTATTTCAATCCCGGGCATTAGCTTCATATAAGCCAATTCAAAGCGCACCTGGTCGTTGCCCTTGCCTGTTGCGCCGTGAGCCACAATTTTTGCATTTTCCTTTTTTGCTATTTCAACCTGCTTTTCAGCAATTAGCGGCCTTGCAAGCGAAGTTCCAAGAAGGTATTTTCCCTCATATACTGCATTTGCCTTCAGCGCCTGGAAGATGTATTTTTCAACGAATTCTTCCTTTAAGTCCTGAACATAAACCTTGCTGGCTCCGATTGAAATGGCTTTGGCCTTTGCCTTTTCAAAATCCTCGTCCTGCCCAACATCTGCGATGAAGCAAACTACTTTGTATCCTTTGTTAATGAGCCATTTCAGTATTACTGATGTGTCGAGGCCGCCGCTGTACGCCAGCACGACCTTTCCGCAGCTGTTTTTCGCTTTCATCTGAAAAACTCTTTTGCACTGATTTAAATAATTCATGCCCTATTTGTAACAAAAATAACTTATTAGTTTCATTTGGAACTTTTGTTGTATTTGGAACAGAATAGTTTCCGCCCTGTCAAGGATTATCGGGAAGGGGCTCGGAATAGAGAAGAAGACCTCGAGGGAAGCTATAGTCGTTGCTGCAAGAAGATTCAGGGAGAAGATAAAAGACGACGCATTGGAGGATGCTATCATCCGGCTTTTTAAGGACAGCAGCATGGAAATAAAGAATAATGTTGTAATCTATACTCTTGATAAGAATATTTATCCTGAGTCTCTTGTTGAAATAGAGAAAAACGTAAAGAAGGAGAAGGATTTGTTCTTTTCCATAGAAGGGACAAAAACAATAACAGTCATAATCCAGCAGAAAAACATCAAACTCATAGAAGGCAGGTTCAAGAATAACATATTTAAGAAAAGAATGAACTTGTCTCTGATAACACTCTCAAACCCCGGCATTGAAAATACGCCCGGAGCCATCTACCATCTTGCAGGCCTGTTTTTTGAGAATGAGATCAACATCGAGGAATTTATGAGCTGCCATGATGATACTCTCATAGTGATTGAATCAAGGAACATAGCAAAAGCAATCAGTTTTCTTAAATTCTGAACCTTTTTTGGAACTATAGTGGCGGAACTAAATAATTGAGCAATAATTATTCCGCCACTATATCAGGAGGACACAAAGTATTCTAAATCTCATGAAAATCATAGATTTTCAGGACACCGAAAATCTTTGATTTTTGCGTGAATTATTTGTGTCCGAGATTATATAATGGCTTCAATGACTTCACTTTCCCAAGGTCATAGATTTTGTCTTCCACGGCGCAGACATTAAAATCATCAATCTTATGCAGGAATGGGCTTAACAATCTCTCTTTCAGTATATCCGTGCCTTCTGTAACAAGATTAAAGGAAGGCTGCACAATGAGGTCTTTGCCCCTGTATTTCCCGACAAGGTAGCATTTGTAAGTCTCAACCCTAATATTGTCCCTTATTGAAACTGCAGGATGCTCATGGCCGATTATTATGGTTTTATGCTTTCCGATTTTTTCCGGCACCTTGTCGCCATGGCAGATGAGTATATCCCCAAGAATAACGCTTTCCACCAATTTAACTTTTCTTTTATCTGCAATAGGTCCGAGTATGGTGTCATGATTGCCTTTAACAAGAAGTATTTCGCTGCAGTGCCTTGAAAGGAAGTCAATGAATTTGAGGGTGTGCCTCCACTCCTGATCAGATATTGTGCCGAATTCGTGCTTGAGGTCGCCGTTTATCACTATTCTTTCTATCTTCCTGCCTTTCAGGGCATCAAAAATTCCTTTCATGCGCTTCAGAAGGTCGGGAAACTGGAATCTTGGCACAAAAATGCCCTGCCGGTTCATGGCTTCTTCAATGCCAATGTGGACATCAGCTATAATCAGTGTATTCTTTACATAAAGGGCGAGGTCAACTGCTTCAATGCCTTGTATTAGTTTCATTATAATATGATAGAAGCCATCATTTAAAAGACTATATTATTTTTCAAGTTTATATATGCTATTGCAATTCATTAAAATAGATAATATAAGATACAATAAAAATAATCATAATTCCGTCCTTTCGTTTTACGCCTTGTTTATGACGAAAGGACAGCCGCATAAATTGTGAGGCTGTCATTTTTCCTTATTGTTTTGTGATAGAAAAATGACGGAATTATTATCAATAATTTTCATTGTCCCAGAGGGGCACAAAAAAGCTAATCAAAATAGTCTGTTGCTTTTTTAGTGGATTGTGATAAATTGATAGAATAAGACTTACGAAAGCGCAAATAATTGTGTATGAAAGCAACCGAAAATCAGAATAGGCAAATGCTTATTAGAAAAAAAGAAAGAAAAAATGCCAAAAACTCTTACAAGCCCTGGCCTTCCTTGGCAAGTTCCCAAATATCCTTTAGGGCAACTACGATTGTTGCTGGGATCACTATTGCCAATACGCTTTGGAATATGCCTTGCAAATAATTTCCTATGATCTCAACATTTTCAAGGCTAACTAAGTCTTTACCGGCAAAAGCCACTATCACCAGTGCAACAGATACCATAAGGAATTCTTTTGTTTCCTTTCCTGTAACATTCAAGAAACCTATAACCAAACCAGCAACTATTAACAGGGAAGTCAGCCATGTTACAGCCTGAACCCCTAATTGCGGCGATGCTACACCTAGCACTATTGCTACTATTACTCCAACAATGAAGGAATAGCTACCTAACTTCTTTTCCATTTAGTTTCACCTCCTTTTTTAGGAAAGTATATCCTTGGATTTTGCCTATTTAAACTTTTCTGTTTTTTTGCACAATAATATATATTTTTAAAAGTATATTCTTTAGTTATATAGAAAATAATTAATAGAGAGTTATTGACTGAGCAGGAAAGCATTAACTTTTTCCAATAATTCTTTTGAATTCCTGAAAGTCACCAGCTTCAGTGCTTCATCGTATTCCAGCCACTTGAAGCCAATATGCTCAAATGAAAGCCTGACTTCCTTTTGACTTGCTTCTGCAATGTAAAACGAGACTGCCTTGCCAACTAATGCTCCCCTGCTTTTGAAATTGTACCTGATGATGCTGTTGAAGCCTTCAAGTATCCTGATAGTGCTTATGCCTGTCTCCTCCTTTATTTCTCTCATCACAGTATCATGCTCTTCCTCGCCTTTTTCCTGGTGGCCTTTAGGAAAATCCCAGTGGCCGGATTCATGGTGCAGCAGAAGATAAAAAAGCGTGCCTTTCTCTTTCCTGAACAGAACAGCCCCGCATGATTTTTCCGTGTGCATACTCACTTGCCTGATTTGGATTTAGTTCACTCCTGAAGAATCTGCTTGATGGCATCATAAACCTCAGGATATTTGTCAACATTAAGCATCTCAGTGTGCAGATAAGTCCCAAACTCGCATTTGCCTTTGATTATGAACGGCCTTGCATTTGAAATCAGCGCATTGTCAAGCTGCACTATGCCGTCACCGTCCTTGCCGTTTGTATCGCATCCCGAGCCTGCTATAATATACATCCTGACTCCGGAAGGCTGCTGCCTTGCAGGATCATTAAGCACATTGAGGAACAGGCTGTTTTCCTGCATGTCCCTGCACTCAAGCCCTTCTCCCAGCAGAGGGCAGAAGTCCTTCACCTGGCCCACAACGCCCTTATTGGGAGTGCCGGTCATTATGAGCTTGTGCACATTTCCTGCGCCAAAAATCTGCATATATCTCCTTGCAACCAGGCCGCCCATCGAGTTTGCAATTATGTTTACTTTTGGCTTTCCTGTCCTTTGCCTGACTGATTCCACCAAATCCTTGAGCCTTACCGCATATGTGTCAATTGTCTCGCTTTTTGTCGGAACTACTATATACTCTTCTCCTTTTTTGAATGCGTCAAAATAATAGCTCACTTTTACAGTAACAGGCCTTCCTGACAAGCCCCATTCGCCTTTCCGGAATTCATTTTCTGCATTATATAATGAGAGTATTCCTGCATTTATGTAGCCGTCTTCCTGCAGCTTGTGCTGTATCTTGTTATAGGCATCAAGGGAATACTGCACTGAGCTGTCTTTCAGGACCGAATGGCCATGCAGCAGGATGACTGGGTATGTCTTTGGGTCGCTGATGCATGATTCATCAGCGCAGCAGGGGTTGCATTCGTTGAAAACGCAGCATACAGGCGGATTGTCCGACAACGAAGTGTCAATCTTTGATTTGATGTCATTAGACTGGTTTGATTCTGCCAGCCTGAAGTCAAAGCTGTACAGTTCATTCATCGCCTTATTGCCGAGATTATTGCAGGTGCCATTGGCGAACTTGTCAAAAGTGTCAGGAGGTGAATAGGCTGAATAGTGGTATAATGTAAGGTTAAGGGCTTCGAAATCGGGATTTTCGGCAAAATCAGGCGATTTGTTTATTGGAATCAGGTTAGAATAGGCATTCACTGCATATGGATTTGAGGCATTTTCGGCTTTTATTGCTTCAAGAGAATCAAAGTATATGTTGTCGCGCCTGGCCCTGATGGCTTCCTTCCTGTTTTCAACATAATCCCTGAATTCCTGTGTAGCTGGGAAAGACAGGCTCTTGTTCTTAATCATTTCCAGGGACAGGTTCCTTGCCAAGCTGAATTCCCCGACAGCAGCCCTGATATTGGCGCATAATTCAACGAATGGGTTAGGGGCGGCCAATTTTTTGCCGAGATAAAGCCCTTCTGCTGATTTCAATTCAGGCATAACTCTCAAAATCCCTGTCTTTCAATGAAATTATTATTTTATTGAATTGCTGGGCGGAATCAGAGACTTCATCAAGCACAGGATGGCCGGCAAGCGCAGGTGTCTTGGACATGGAATTCACATGATTGAAATTATCAGAATAGCCTGAAGCCAGGGTTATTACGCTGTTATGATTTTGGATAGTGGAATCAAGGTCTTCATTCAATTTCCCAATATCATCCTTCAATGATGCCCCCTTTTCAAAAAAAGTCTCATTGAACTCCCTGTTCAGCCTCAGGTAATCTTCTTTAGTCCATACTGCCCTCAGGTTCTCGACAGACAGCAGCATCCGGTCAAAGCGGTTATTGAGCTCCAGCCTTCTTGAAGCCAGATCGCCAAGATTGACCCTGGCACCGACATCAAGCATCTTCTGGTTAAGTCCCTGCAATGATTCGTCGAGTGCTGCAAGCTCCACCAAGAGCCTTGTCACGTTCTGCTTCAGCCCGGCCTTGAGCTCCTTCTCAAATTCTGACAGCTCGTAATTCACGATTATCAGCGAAGACCTGAATACCGCCTCTTTGTCTTCCTGAACAGGGCAGAAGAAGGAGTACATGTTCCTGCACACAACCTGGAAGTTGTAGATATCCTGGCCAGTGCCAAGCCTTGAGACAGAGACATTGTAATTTTCTGCAAAATGCCCGTTTGGCGTGATATTGAAAACTCCTGAGTCCAGGACAGCATTGCTGCTCCGGTCTATGAATTCATAATTGCAGGATGCACGGCAGAACAGCTGGTTGCCTGAGGTGATGTTTATCGCCACCTGCCCGGTATCGCCATAATGCAGGTCAAGGGACTTTTCATTCGGCGTCAGGTAGATTATGATGTCCTTGCCCAGCAGGAAGCTGAAGTTCGCCCAGAGCCTTGTGCCGTAGACAGCGCCAACCGCCAGCATTATTAGGACTATCGCAATGACAAGTATTTTGTGCCTCCTGAAGAAAGAATCGGGCTTTTTCATTTCCATAACTGCAATACGCTGATTTCAGGTTAAATAGTTTTCTAATTTTTGAGGTAAGAAATGTTTACATATCCCTCAATAACATAACAAATCCCAGCTTTTTGATTTTATTATGCAATTTTTCATCAGCAGTAACAAGCTTGAAGTTAAGCTCTTGCGCCAATGCGGCAAAATAAGCATCATAGATTGTGATATCAGACTGATAAGCAATATCTATGGCAGATTCAATTACTTTTCTTGTCGGAACAATGATACTGATTCCCATTGACATAAGGCTGCTGATGGAGTTTTTAACGTCTGTTTCAGAAAGGGATTTGCTGTATCTAAGCGCATTGGCTATTTCATAGATGACCAAATCAGGAGATGCCAGGTTCACATTGCCTTCAAGGTAACTTTCTCTCAGCGCCAATGCCTTATCGGTGTCATCCTCATTGGAGAACCATTTTATCACAACAGAAGAGTCTAAAACAAAATCTCCCCTTATCTTGCTTCTCTCCATTTTCGTATTTCTTTAGAACCGCCCCATCTGCCAGTTTTTGAGCGTATAGAATCCTGCACTGCAATCGCAGAATTGATTTTTTCAACTTCCCTTAATTTAGCGCCAGTCAATATTTCAGTCCTCTTCCTGAATACTTCCAAATCGTCCATCTTCTTCTGGATTTCTGCTGCGGCTTTCATGCATACCATTGAAATCAAGGGATATATAAAACTTTCTGGGCGTTCCGCAACAAAAAACTATTTAAATGAACCTAAGTTCTGGACTCACTCTAAGGAGGTAATATGAATGGCTACATTTAAACTCACTATTGCTGAGCCGAAAAGCGGAAGGACTGCCCAGAAGGAAGTGAAGGACGCTTCTGCAAAGCAGTTTATAGGCATGAACATAGGCGAATCTGTAAAGGGCGAGGATTTCGGCATGGAAGGGTACGAGCTTCTCATAACAGGAGGCAGCGACTACTGCGGCTTCCCGATGAGGAAGGGCATACTCGGGCAGAGGAAGAAAATCACGATACTGGGAGGGATCGGCTTCAGGGGCGCTGCAAAGGGCATAAAGAAAAGCAGGACCGTGTGCGGCCACAAGATACACGACAGGATATCCCAGATAAACCTCAAGGTCACGAAGGAAGGGGCAAAGAAATTTTCAGAGATCTTCGGCGAAAAGCAGGAAAAGGCTGCTGACAAGGGAAAAGAGGAGAAGAAAGGATAAATCAGCGAAAGAATTAAATCATGCCGTTCTTTCTAGTTTTATGTCAATATGGTGAAAAAGAAAGCAAGCTCAGATGAAAATGAGGCCTTGGCCCAGCCGGAAATCAACATCGGGATGGTTGGCCATGTCGACCACGGGAAAACCACGCTTCTTGAAAGGCTGAGCGGGAAGTGGACAGACACCCATTCTGAGGAGCTTAAAAGGGGCATCACGATAAGATTGGGATATGCAGACGTCGTGATAAGGAAATGCGGGAAATGCCCCGAGCCGTTCTGCTATACCACAAAAGAAATCTGCCCGAAATGCAATGAGCCTTCAGTTCCAATAAGGAAGGTCAGCTTTGTCGACGCGCCGGGGCACGAAAGCCTGATGGCAACAATGCTTGCAGGCGCCACCATAATGGACGGGGCCTTCCTCCTGATATCTGCGGCAGAGAAATGCCCGCAGCCCCAGACCAGGGAGCACCTCATGGCGCTTGAGATAATCGGCGTGAAAAACGTGATTGCGGTCCAGAACAAGGTCGACCTTGTCTCCGAGGAGCAGGCGCAGAAAAATTACGGGGAGATACAGGAATTCCTCAAGAACACAATCTACAAGGACATACCCATAATACCCATCTCAGCCCAGCACAGGGTCGGGCTTGAATTTCTCCTGCAGGCGATACAGGAATTCATCCCGACGCCGAAAAGGGATTCGTCCAAGGAGCCCATAATGCTCATTGCAAGAAGCTTTGACATAAACAAGCCAGGAATAAAGCCGTCGGAGCTTGTAGGCGGGGTTTTGGGAGGAAGCCTGAGGCAGGGAGTGCTGAAGGCAAATGACCAGATAGAGATCAAGCCCGGAAGGAAAGTGAAGGAAAAGAACAAGGATGTATGGAAGCCGATAAGGACAACAATCGCGAGCATAAATTCAGGAGGGCTGGACCTTGAGCATGCGGGCCCCGGAGGCTCAATCGGAATCATGACGGCATTGGACCCGTCGATAGTGAAATCCGACCAATTGACAGGCTCGCTGGCAGGACTGCCCGGAAAGCTGCCGAACACGTGGACAGAGTGCCACCTCAAGGTCAAGCTGCTGCAAAGGGTTGTCGGGGCCGAGAGCGACCTGAAAGTCGAGCCCATCAAGATGAATGAGTTCCTGATGCTGAACGTGAATTCCGCTGCGACAGTAGGCGTCGTTTCGCAGCTGAAGAAAGACTCTGTCAGGTGCGTGCTGAAAGTGCCTGTGTGCGCTGAATCAGGATCAAGGGTGACAATCTCCAGAAGAATAGGCAACAGGTTCAGGCTGATCGGATACGGGGAGATATTCTGAATTCTTTTGGGTTCTAACTACATAAAATTTTTATAAAAAATATTTCCGTGATTCTCCTCTAATGCGCTTTCGTTCCTTGATGGCAGCTTAATTTGCCTCGCCCCAATGCTCGATTTTACATGGCTGTTGCTGCCTCAGGGGTTATGATGACAGCAAAGAACATAAGATTCATGCGGCTGAAACTGTGCCATCTAACCAAATCTGCAAGAACAAGACAAAAGTCTAAAGGTAACTCAAATCATCCCTGTAATCAATCAACTCTAAATCCAGATTGTCTTCCTTCTCTTTTTTCAGCATTTTCTCGATTTCCGCAAACCTGTTCATTCCCCTTCTGTTCATCATCATCCCCTTAACGCAGGTTAATACTTTAAAGGTTATATAGTTTGTCCTTAAAGTTTATAAATATTATAAATAGCTTATAAAGAAGAAAGATTTATATAAAGGCTTAAATTCAAATAATTTCAGATATATCGGGGGGTAAATTATGAAAAGGAAAGTCATACAGATAGCAAATTCCACGCAATTGGTTTCGCTGCCGAGGAAATGGTCGCAGAAGTACGGCGTCAAGAAGGGGGATGAGATTGAGGTGGAGGAGCAGGGGAATAAGATAATTTTGAGCATTAATAAAGGGGCGGATATGGGAGTGACGAAAATTGATGTCACCGGCCTGAACAGGACCACCATAATCTATTATATTCAGACACTTTATAGGTACGGATTTGATACAATAAATGTCCATTTTAACAAGCCTGCGGCAGTTCATTACAGATTAGGCAAGGAAATAAGTATCAGCTCAATCATTCATGGTGAAGTAAACAGGCTTATTGGATTTGAGATTGTGGAACAGAAGGAGAATTTTTATGCCATTAAAGACTTGGCACAAAGCTCAATTGGTGAACTGGACCATGTCATAAGGAGGATTTTTCTTTTGATTAACGATGCCAGCAGTGACTTGATCAAAGGTGCCACAGAACTTAATCATACACTTATTGGAACAATAGAGGAGAAGCATGACACCGTCACAAAGTTCATAAGCTATTGCTTAAGGCTCCTGAATAAATACGGATATCCAGACTATAAGAAGACGTGCATACTCTACCATATTTTGTCGACACTGGACAGGTTGACAGACGTGCTCAAATACTCTGCCCGTGAGTTATTAAAAATTAAAAAACCCTTAAATTCAAAAACGCTGCAGATGATGACGGAAATAGATAACTCCATCAAGATGTATTCTGAATTTTTCTTCAAGTTTGAAAGGAAGAAAGCAGATGATATCTATCGAAAGCGCAATGAGGTACTAGTGCTGCTCGACACAAACAAAACTAAAATCCCGCCTGCTGAATTGGTAATCCTCGGCAAAATGGAGCAGATTCTTGAGCTTCTAGTCGATGTAGAAGTGGCTAGGCTTGGTATAGAGCACTAGGTGCACCGGCATATGGCCTGATTGTTGAGCTGCCATTATGATTTGTAGGGTGAGGGATGCCGTTTGGGCGCATTTCTATCTGCGACAAAACATATCTATCAATATCGTCGACAGAGAATCCAAATAGTTTCACCTTAGCTGGATCAGCTGCGTGGTACATAAAACCAACATGCAGGGAAGGATGAGTGCTGGCCATTGCCATTTGGTCTCCTAATGAGAAGATGGCACCATCCTTAAACTGCGCAAATCCATCCTGGCCCGGATCCTCAACAGGACTGTTAAAGTATCCATATCTGGATCTGACTGCAAAATCCTGGCCGTCCACTCTTTTAATTCTTGTCGGCTCATCACCTATTTTTCTTAGGATAAGCTCCAAAATCAAATCGTCCAACTCAGCCCTGTATCCCCTGAGCAGGATGCTATGCCTGCCTGTGGAAGTATAAGATTTCACAACATGTACATTCCCCACTGCCTGCTGAGCTTCTCTTCCTATAACATTACCTTCTGCAAGAAAACCCTCTAGTTGCTCAGACAGGTCTAATCTGACCTGAGCGCCATCTCCCAGCGAAACTTGCAGACCCTTTAATGAATTGCCCGTCAGTCTCTGCACTAGACTGTCCAGATATGCCATATGGACGTCAGAGTTGCTCATGAAATGATTTGTATAAAACTGCTTCACTCTTTGTATAATTCTATACAACCTCATGGACTCGCTTTCAATTTCTCTGGCCTTGAAATCCTCTGCTTCGGCGGTATGGCCCATGACCTGATGGATGAAAGGAGAGTGAGTTTCAAGCAGCACCATATATTGATCTGAATCCTGGAAAAATTCAGCTAAATTTCCCTTAAGTGTGTTTAGCCTATTCAGCATCTCCGGTTGGGTCATATCAGATTCCGCTAATCTGCTTTCAAGCACCCCTAGATTAGTATATAGAAGGGTAGACATAACACCGCGCTGTATTCTTGTGAAAAAATCAATAAACCTTCTTGCTCCTTCTGGAAGCCCGGCAACATATATTAAATGTTTATCTGTTCTCAATGCATCATTAAGTCCAACAAGATACAATGCGGTTTCTTCATTCCCATATTCAAATGCTATGTTACCCCTACTTCTTTTTGCTCTTACATCATCCATAGTAAGAAGTATCTGTCGGCCTTTTGAGACATCACTTGGCCTTGAACCTCCTGCCCTATAAATGAACTTCTCCCCTTCTTCTAAATCCTGCCAATTTGCCAGCAGATACTCCTCTGTAGTATGCTTTCCTACCCTTGATGGTCCTGCTATCACTATTGGAAACTTAAAATTATTTTCATCATATGTCAATGGTTCAATTGCTGTCATTTTTAACCGATATGAAGGACTATAAACATAATTATCTTCTTAAACTACTTCTGGGTTTATATAAATTATATAGTATCAAGATTTAATAGATTTATTTCTGTTTACAGGCTAATTAACGTGGGTTGGTATAAAAAATTTTCCTTTATAGCCC
Organism: Candidatus Woesearchaeota archaeon; assembly: GCA_016181325.1. Taxonomy (GTDB): domain Archaea; phylum Nanobdellota; class Nanobdellia; order Woesearchaeales; family GW2011-AR4; genus JACOZO01. The sequence continues at coordinate 13,545 of JACOZO010000114.1, forward strand.
ATATATTAGATATATATATCAACTTCGTGCTAGGATTGTATTGCTCAAGGTTTTATTCAGCGAAAATGAGTAAAAATATCCCGTAGCTTCGCTGCGACCTGTTTTCTGGAGTAAAAATCCCTAAATGCTCCACAGTTTGCTGTTGGGATTTTTACTGATTCCAAAAGTAAATATAGCGGAAAACTTTAATTTTCGTATAAATTTGTTAAAGTTTTCCTGATATAGGAATTCACATTTACATACGAATATTAAAGTGAATTCCTATAAGTTGCTACTTTACCACAATCTTTATCTCCCCAAACGGCTCGTCCTGCTCAAGCTCTATCTTGCCCTGGTTCTCCAGGTACACCAGAGGTATGAAAGTGTGCACCTTGTCCTGCTTTGACTGCGACGGAAGGAGCTGGGTGAAATTCACGACCTTGAGCCCGCTCATGAAGAGCGCCTTGATCTTGCCGTAGACCTGCCTTATTATAATAGTTATATCAACGGGCTTTTTAGGCACTTCCATGCTCATGGGGGGGATGGAATTCAAAACGCGCCTTTTCTTGACTTCCAAAGCCCTCTCCAGCGCCTTGACAAGGTCGAATATCGATACTTTCCTCTTCCTTGGCTGGGGAGTCCTTGGCAATAAAGTTGGAGTTTCCTCAAGCCTTGGTATCGATGGAAAATCGGAATCAATAAGCTCAGGCTCTTCTTCTTCAGCCCCTGCAATGAGCCTGTCAAGCTCGATAATGTCTTCCCCGACAAGCCTGCTTGACTTAAGCTTCAGCAGGATGGCAGCTGCAAGCACCATCTTCCCGCTTATCCTGAAATCGTGCTCCTTGAGCTT
>JACOZO010000115.1 GCA_016181325.1 Candidatus Woesearchaeota archaeon
AGTTTTCGAGGATGTTCAAAAATCCCCTGATTTTTGACATTTAGTGGCAGTCAAATTTTGCCGAGTGATTCTTATGTCGCGAAGCGACGGATTGAATTAAAGCAACTTCAGAAAGCTAAATAATAACACTTAGAAAAACCGGTAAATAATAATTCAATGCCAGCTTCCTCTCCAGATGGAATGCCCCCATTGCACCAGCAAATCAACGCCTAATCTCTGCACCTGCACAGGCACGTCGCACGCCCCGAAGCACGAGCCCATCCATATGATGGTCTTGGCATCCGTATTTCCCTCTATCGCCTCCTGTATCTCCTTCGCCCTCGGCTTCAGGCCGTCTGGAAGCTGTATGCATACAAGCTTTGAGCCTTCCTGCTTAATTCGCTCAATGACTTTGCTTAATTCTAAGTCGTAGGTTTGCATATTTATGTAGAAGAATCGTGGGTATATAAATTAGCATGACTAGTTAATGACGGTTCAATTCCTGTATATACTTTAATCATAGTGCGCAAAGCATCCTTGTCCTTAGTACACATTAAGTCAAGTACTCCATCTATTGATGCCTGCTCCTGCTCAAATTCCAGGACATGTCTATGGTCACTGCTTCTTGTACCCTTAATTCGCGCCTTAAATGGTGTCATCTCAAATGAGGTCATATCAATCCATAATTCATACATTGTAACTTCTTTTGAATCGTCTTTTGGAATACAATTTATCGCATATTGCGCAAAGATTTTTTCATCCTCTTCTTTGATACCCATAGTGGAAACAAAAGTATATTGAGAATCATTGCCTTCCCATTGACTAGCATAAATCATTCCATTCCCAAGCTTTATACTCGTGCCATCCCTCACCATTGGGATACCCTGCAATGCCAAATGTTCTGGGTTTTTTCCCTTATAAGGGGGAGTCATGTCAATCGTTATTGATTCTGCCCCCCACCCATTTCTGAGTATTAATTCAACCCAAAAATGTTGTGTATTTATGCCACGTTTATCGTATCCTTGACGGATTCTGTGACTGAGGTAATTTGGAATTGCATGTCTGTTTTCAGCCAATATTCTAAACACTTCAAGTGTAGAACTAACACAATCATACATTCCGATCTCTTCCGGCTTATTAAAATATACTCCATTCTCAGTCATTCTATAGGAGTCTGAATCTACCAACAAGTCAGCATATCCAAAGGTGCCTATTCTGTCTTCTATAGTCTGTACTAATTGGGGAGGCAGTATTTCGTCGTAAGTTAAACTGGAATGTGAGGGGGTTTGAAGCCGAAGCCACAATTCTTTTACCAGGTTGAGATCAGCTTTTCGTCTTAAAACTTCATTTGTAAGTGCTGCGCCGGATGATGCCGAGACAATCTCAGCTAGAAATCTTCTCCTATTAAGGAGTTTAGTAGCTACCATTTTCACAAAAACAATTCATCCATCTCGAATTCAGAAAGATCCCTTTTATTAATAAGTTTGGCAAAATCCTTGGTGTTCATTTCCTTCCTTGCCTTTTTCATGTTGTCTATCTCTTCACTTTCGTCATAAAGCATATCTTCGACTTCCATAGTAATCACCCATATCTGCCATTAATAGTAATCTACGTGTTGTACAGCTGCTGGCTGTTGCCAGAAGTGTAATGTATCTGCTCTTTCAGCTTATTATATTCCTCTGTCTTGTTTTCCGGAATAACGCACGCTAAGCACATATCTTCCACCCCTCAGTTATTATGTGAATATCAATGAATTGTTACTATGTAGTAAAGAACTCATATATAAATATTTTCTTTTATATAGTAGAAAATATATTTTCAATATAGAAAATAATTACCTTTCTGAGTAATTCCCTTATGCTACCTCTTTTTTTGCCTGTTCGGAAATCTCATAAATCCCTTGCAGCTGAGGCAGTAATAGATGGTTCTGCCTTTATGCGACCTTATCCTAAGATTGCTGCCCGGCACAAGGTACTTGTGGCATTCCTTGCAGAACTTCCTTTTCAGCTGCATTGGAATCCTTACCTTGTACTTCATTGCAATCTTCCTTGCAAGATGCACATACCTGTCAGAAAGCTTCGGGTCATTCCTGAACATGGCTTTTGCCTGGCTGAACAGGATGATGATCCTCTCCCTGGCAATCCTCTGGAATTCCTCCGGCTTCCTGGTGTTTCTTGGCATTAAGGGAAAAAAGAAATGATGGTTTATCTTTTTTTCTTGTATTTCCTGATTGCTGCTGCAATGCCTAATGCAATTGCTGCTACGACAACTGCGCCAACTCCTGCCGCAATGGCGACCGCCTTTCCAGGATGTGTCCTTACAAAACTGCCTGCCTTTCTCTCGGCAGCCTGAAGCTTCCTTCTTGCAGCGGCAAAATGGCCCTTAATCTTTTTCTTTACATTAGACATGGTTCCACCTCGTTTTTAAGGAATTTAATGGGGCGGGTCATTTATATGGTTTGTGGAAAAACTGGTTTCATTCCTATACATCTGCTCCAGCATATGTGCCTGTCCATCAGTCAATTCAGGCAATGCATACCTGAGGGCTATTGCATCTTCTGGTGATAATTCTGATTCAATCTGCCGCGTAAACTCTCTAGTATCATTAGCCAGTCCAGCCAGTGACTCAAGCACGGAAGAAACATCATCTGCCAAAGGATCCCCAGTTTTTTCTTCGGGTCTAAAATACTCCACCAATGCAATAAAAGGGTCGTCATACCTAGATGTCATGCCCCGGTGTCTTCCATCATAATGGACAGTGAATCTTTGCCCCATTTGTGCCAAAAGATAAATTGAAACAGTAAAGCCTCCAAAGGATACAATGTCAGATACTACGCCATTGCCTCCGGGTTTAGTGCAATGTACTTCACTCATTTTCTCATTCCGTTGTATTTTTGTTTATTGTTCATTTTAATTTAGAATAGAATAAACCCGAACAATGCTGTTGGCCGAAGAATCTTAAAGCGGCCTTCAGCCAATAATAATGATAGCTATAATAGAACTGATAATTCCAATCTTGATATTAGCTATCCTGCTCATAACAAAAACAAATTATGCACGATATTTAAACCTTTTGTTTGTTTTAAAAGCCAATAACAAAATCATTATAAAATCCCTTTATTCACCATGCTCAAAATGATAAGCTTTCTGAAGCGAATATTCCAGAAGGAGGAGCCGGTTAAGGCAGAGAAATTCATCGGCTTCAGCGACCTTGAGAGATGGCTGAACACGAATGCCGGCTTTATTGTCAGCCAGGCTGGCAGTGACGCAAGGAAGATCATGGTCGATTTCAATGTCAAGCTCAACAGGCTGCACTGGTCTGTGGAGGCATTGAAAAATTCCGAGCTGCAGAATCCCGACATCTCCATCAAGGCCAAGCAGTACATGGCAGGCAACCGGGAATTTTATGCCAACGCAGTGATCAAATGGTCGGAATCCCTGAAGTATGGAGGCAATTACGGTTTTGAAGAGCTGAGGCATTTCATTGTCTCTTTCAGGGAATCAATCAACGAGCTTAACAAGGCAACCCTAAAGAGTTACACCATACTCCAGGAATTCTTTGCCAACGAGTCATCAAAAGTCGCTTCCATAATAAAGGACATGGAAAACTCGGTGAATGACCTAGATTCAAGGCTCAACAGCCCCAAGATTCTTGACATAGAGAAGATAAGGAATGGCATTGCCGGGATAAAGGAGAAGCTCACGCTCAGGGAAGGCATGGAAAAAGAGCTGGGCGCCATAAGCCGTGAGATTGAGGATGCCAGGAAGAAACGGGAAGAGATGGTCAGGGAAGTTGATGCCCTCAAGCAGAGCGAAAATTTTGTCAGGTACAAGGGCCTGAAGCAGGAAAGGGAAGCGCTGCTGAAATCAATAACTTCATGCGAGGACATCATGGGCCAGTCTTTTTCTGTGCTCGAAAGGGCTTTGAGGAAGTACTCCCATATCGCTTTTGAGCATGAGCAGCTGATAATAAGCTACCTTTCTGCGCCGCTGGACACGCTGGTAGGCGACAAGGCGCTTGTGATAATGCGGATACTTGACAAGACAAGGGAAAACCTGGAAAAAGGCGTGCTCAGGCTTGATGATGACAAGAAGCAGAAATCCCTTGAAGAGATAAAGAAGCTCAACAATGAGTTTTTCACCCAGATGATTGGGGAATATTCGGCTGCCGCAAAGCGGATAAAGGAGATAGACAAGGATATCAGGGAGCTTAATCTGAGCGCGGTCATGGGCGAGCACAACTCAAGGCTGAACAACATCGATTTTTCCATAAGGAACCTTGAGAAAAGCCATGCCAAGGTTAAGGAAGCCATTGACAAGCTTGCAATCGATTCATCGGTGGCAGAGCTTGAGAGTGCAATAAAGAATTCATTTGAGGAAGTGAAGATCAGGATTTGATTTTGTTGTCTTGTTAGCTATTGGTTTTTTATGGTATTTATTATAGCTCTGCTCCAGCGCTTCTATCCCGGGCAGTTTCTTGCCTTCGAAGAACTCAAGCGAAGCCCCTCCCCCGGTGCTTACATGCGTAAGTTTGCCTGCAACGCCGAATTTGTCAGCTGCCGCGGCAGTGTCGCCCCCTCCGGCAATAGTAACAGCCTTTAATGTCGCCAGGAACTTTGCTATTTCCATTGTACCATTGGCAAACTTGTCGAACTCAAACACCCCGAGAGGCCCTGACCATACAACTGTCTTGGCATTTTTTAGGTGCCCCTTGAATTCTGCAATTGTCTCCGGCCCTATGTCAAGCCCCATCATGTCTTTTGGGATTTCGCTTGCCTTTACTGTTGAAGACGCTGCATTTGCGTCGAATCTGTCAGCTACCACCACATCGGTCGGAAGGTGCAGCCTGTCATTATCCATCATTTTTCTTGCGTAATGCACAAGTTCATCTTCGCATTTTGATTTTCCTATCTCATAATTCAGCGCCTTGAAGAATGTGAACATCATTGCCCCGCCTATGAGAATCTTATCCGCCCTTTTCAATAGATTCTCTATGACCCGTATCTTGTCGGAAACCTTTGCCCCCCCGAGAATTGCGGCAAACGGCCTTTCCGGGCTTTCCATTGCCCTGCCCATTATCTTCAGCTCCTTTTCAACAAGAAGTCCGGCCGCTGATTTGAGGTATTTTGTCACACCGTAAGTCGATGCATGCGCCCTGTGGCAGCTTCCGAATGCGTCATTGACATACAAGTCTGCAAGCTCTGACAATTGTTTTGAAAATTTATCATCATTTGCTTCTTCTTCAGCATGAAACCTCAGGTTTTCAAGCACCACAATGTCGCCTTCCCTCATGGCATCTGTTTCTTTTTTCACATCTTCGCCAATGCAGTCATCCAGTTTCTTCACTTTTTTGTTCATTAGCCTGCCCAGTCTTTCCGCAATCCTGCCCATCCTTAAAGAATCTACAACTTTGCCGTCAGGCCTGCCCAGATGCGAGCATAGTATTATTTTTGCCTTATTTTTTACAAGATATTGTATTGTCGGAAGGCTTTCTCTCAGCCTCTTGTCATCTGTGATATCGCCTGTCTTCTTGTCAAGGGGCACATTGAAATCAACCCTTACAAGGACTCTTTTGCCCCTAACATCCAAATCTTTTAATGTGAAGAACTTGTCCATGGACCGAGTCAATGAAGGAGGTTTAAATAATTTTTGAATTAGTCGGCTCTGTAGAAAATGCAGGTGGCATCATTTTTGTGAGCCTTCTTCCATTATCTATAACCAAGCGACAAGGGGGACGTCCCTTACGGGGAATGTCGCCCTTTAGTTAGTAATCAAAAGGCGAACCCGATGCCACCCGAGCGTCAGCGAGATTTTCTACAGAGCCGAATTAGTCTTTTAGAACATGCCTTTTCAGCACAGGAAAATCCATAAATCCGCACGAGCCGATTAAAAATACTAAAGCTTCACAAAATTCAGCTTATTGACGTCTTTTCTGGCTTTCTTGATGCCTTTTTCAAGGTCTTCCATGAATTTCACGATTTTCCTGCACGCAATCTCTTTCAGTTCCCCGGAAGTCATCCTTCCTGACTTGTATTCCTCATAGATTTTGTTTAATTCCCCATCATCCTCTACCAGATGCTGCTTCATCAGCTCAAAGACCATGTCTTTTTCAATGACAGCCCCGAGTTTCCTGTGCTCCTCCAAAGTATCACGGCCACCGGAAACAGCCCTTTTGATTTTATTGCAGGCGGATTTCGGGTCCTCCGGTAGCTCTATCATGCTTTCCGGCATTGATTTCGACATCTTGAAATGCCCGTTCAGCGAAGGTGTATATTTATGAAAAGTCGCGCTTGGCGGGAAATAATTTTCTTTTTTCATCCTGTTGACTATGTCCCTTGTGAGAAGTATGTGGGGGCATTGGTCGCATCCGACAGGAATGACTCCCGGCATGCGTTTTTTGAATTGAGGATACAGGATATCTCCAACCTGGGTCAGTGCTGCAAAAATCCTGTCAGGGCTGCTGTCCCCGTACAGCGCATGGAACTGCGAGTAAGTCACCTTTTTTGAGAACTTATATGCGGCGTGCACGACTTCAATATTGTCTGATTGAAAATAGAATGTGGTTTTTTTTGGATCCAGCCCCAATGCTATGTAAGCCGGGATATGGAACTCCATAGCCCTTTTTCGCGCTTCCTCCAGGGAAACCCCCCTGGTAGCCTCTGCCTCCAGGTCAGCGACAAGAATATATGTTTTTGCCCCCTGCTGCTGGAAGTAAGAGACCATCTCAACCACCATCTTTGTCCCGAAATGTATTTTTTCACTTGTTGGCATTATGCCGCTAAGCGCATAAAATGGTTTTTTTTCCTTTATAGCCTGAGCTATAACTTTTAGGTCCAGGCCCGAGAAGACAACCCCCCTCCTCATCAGCCTGTTGGGGTTTGGAAACTCTTTCGGATCAAACCTGTCAAGATAAAAATCAGATATCAGCTTGTTGTAGTCTTCAATCAATGTGCTGCCCCAGGGGTCAATTACTTTAGCCATGCAGGCTAACACATGTCGCACTTATATAAAGATTTTGGAAGCCGGGTGGCATTGAAAAGACTCGCATTCGCTCGGGTTGCCATCAGGCTCGGCTGTGCTGTGCAAGGTTAAGGCTGACGTTCCCCGTCAACTGGTTACGCTCGGTTG
>JACOZO010000116.1 GCA_016181325.1 Candidatus Woesearchaeota archaeon
TGCTGTCTTTTATGCTGCTTGGCAGCTTGGTGGCTATCCTGTCTATGCTTTTCCCTTGCAGCTTCACATCAAGCCAGCCTGTTTCGACCCTGCTCAGCTTCAGCAAGTCATGGACGCCGGCAATTTTGGCGTTCTTCCTGCTGTAATCAACATACTTGAACATTGAGTCATACCCTATGACCTCCCCTTTCAATGAATCAGCTTTGCCCTTGTCAAGGCTTTTGAAGAACTTGTCTTTATCCTTGACCAATCCATACCTCAGGAATGCAAACTTGTCCTTGTTGTAATAATTGGCAGATATGCCGGCAGCATATAGCACTGCTTCAATTGCTATCATGCCGTCTCCCACAAACGGATCGAGCAGTATCTCGCCTTTCTTGTAGCCGCTCAGCCTGACCAGTGAGTATGCTATGGTCCCCCTAAGGGAATTTGGCTGGGAGTACACCTTATACTGCCTCTTTTGGAGCGGAAAGCCCGAAAGGTCAATCCCAAAATAAAAATTGTCAGAAGCGATGTACGCAAAAAACATGATTCCGGGGGATTTGAAATTAAGCTCTGCCTTGATGCTCTGCTTCATAAGCTTGGCAATCCCCTTCTGCACATCTGCACTGGTGAAATCGTGCTCGCCTACCCTTTCGCACTCCAGAGCAAAGCTCCTGCCAAGGACCCAGTCCGGAACACTCAATCCTTTGAGCTTTTTAGGGATGTCCTTTACGCCGTCGAACTTGAAGCTTGAGAGCAGTAGCAATATCCTGTCAGCGGACTGCGTCAGGTAAGCAAGCCTGCAAAGCTCCTTGATGTCTTTGGCATCCAGCAAGACGCAGCCTTCCCCGGCTTCGCATTTTGCGCCAATGACTTCTTTAATCTCGGCGGATGCCACGTCTTCTATGCCTTTTGATGTCACTGCCAGCGCTTTCATGTGGCATGCAAAACACATGAACTTATATAAACCTTGACGTTTTATTCGGCGCCATGAAGCGCGTGATAATCGACACAAACATGCTTATGGCAGTTGCCCAGTTCAGGGTGGATATATTCAGCGAGATTGAGAGGATATGCCTGTTCAATTACCGGCTTTATGCAATAGACAGGACAATTGACGAGCTTAACTCAATCAGGGAAAACCAGAAAGGCAGGCATAAGGAAGCTGCAAAACTGGCATTGGCATTGTTTAAATCGGACAAGATAAGCAAAATAAAAACCGAGCCATGCGGCAATGTGGATGATATCATACTCGGCATGGCTGACAGGGAGAAAGATATAGTTGCCACTCAGGACGTGCATCTCAAGCAAAAGCTGAAGGCCATGGGAATTCCCATAATCACCATGAGGCAGAAGAAATATTTGATTTTCCAGAATTGATTTTTTTGGGTAGTGGTGCGTTATGGTTGATGATTATAAATCCACTGAACCAACCTCAATATCGTTGATATTAAGGTCTGATTTCCTAATCCAAAGGTCTTTTCTCATGGCCAACACAGCAGAAAAAAAGTTCTTCCTATTTGGACTCTCAATAAACAATTTCACAGATAAAATAACTTCTTTAGATGCATAAAGCATCATTTCATGGTACTCTGCTTTCAAGTATTCTATAACATCTTCTGCTGAATCAATATCGGGTTGGCGACTTGAGAGGTACTTAATGTTTTTTGGCTTAAAGTAAACGTCCATATACAAAAGCACACTCTTGTACCTTTTTTGCTTCTGTTCCATTTTTTGAAATTCGATTTCTTTGTATTTGTTTAAGAAAGCAGTAATTATACCACCTATTCCAAGTATTCCGAGAAAGGATAAAATTATCTGGGTTGACACTTCCATATATTCAAAAAAAGAGGTAACTATGATAAAGTTTTCTTTTTTATTGTACGGAATAACAGAAAAAGAGCGTATGATGATGACTCCTACAAGAAGCAAAACGGGATTGGGGATTTTGTCTAATACCCACCGCAATGCAACAAAATAGAGAAATCAGGGGCTATCAAACTTTAACACACCAGAACCACTTTCCGAAACATTTATATAAGAAATTCCCGAGTGGAATTTTATGGCCAGCTCCCTGAGGGAAATAATTGACTTTTTTGATCAGATAGGGGTGTACGATGTTGTCCTGCCGTTCCTGCTTGTGTTCACGATAGTCTTTGCGATATTTGAAAAGACAAAGGCGCTTGGCACAGAGGAATATGAGGGCAAGAAGATAACCAAGAGGAATCTTAACGCCATTGCCTCATTCGTCATAGCATTCCTTGTTATAGCATCATCCGAGCTTGTTGAGATAATCACCACGGTGTCTTCCCAGGCTGTCATCCTGCTGTTCCTCTCGGTGCTTTTCCTTCTGCTTGTCGGCTCTTTTTACAAGGAAGGCGAAGGGGTTTTTCTCCAGGGAAGGTGGCAGGGGATATTCACGATAATAATGTTCTTGGGCATAGTAGGGATTTTTCTGAATACCCTGACCACAGATGACGGCAGGACATGGCTTGAGAGGATAGGGGATTATTTTGGGGGCGTGAATGACGAGCTCATAGGCTCGATACTGCTGCTTCTGATGGTGGTTTTTGCGATAGGATACATAACCAAAGATAACGCGCCGGCAAAACACTAAGTTCATATTCGTAACATTTAAATACTAATAGATTGAATAAATCTTCTTGATACATCAATTCATATTAAAAAAGGTGATTTAATTGGCCAGAAGCTTTGAGGATTTCATAAGGACATTGGACCAATGGGGCCTGACAGATGTCTTGCTGCCGTTCCTGCTTGTTTTTGTTATTATTTACGCGATTCTGCAGAAGTCCAAGATTTTAGGAGAGGGCAAGAAAAACCTTAATGTCGCAGTTGCTGTCATAACCGGGCTTTTGGTTGTAATTCCCCACGTTATGGGCACCATATCCATGGACAGGGATCCTGTCGAGATTCTTAACAGGGCATTGCCCCAGGTCTCCATAGTGATAGTTGCCATAATCTTCCTCCTGATCCTGATCGGCGTCTTCGGCCAGGAGCAGGTGTTCCTCGGCATGTCCATGCCAAGCTGGGTCGCGATATTGTCCATAGGCACAATACTGGTGATATTTGGCAGCGCGGCAGGATGGTGGCAGCCTTCTCTGACAGCCAAGTTCGAGAACCTTTTCGGCAGCGATTCGCTTTCAATTGTGGTAATGATTCTTGTGTTCGGGATAATAATTGCCTATATAACGAGCGAGCCCAAGGAAGGCGGCGCTTCAGGCCTGAAAAAGGTAGGCATAGATTTTGACAAGCTTTTCAAAAAATAGCCGCCGAAGAAATAATGAGAATTGATAATGGCAACGTTTTTGGACGTAACAGGGCTGGAGCAGTTTACGAGCATCTTTGTTTTTCTGTTTACTTGGATAATACTTTTCGGCGTGCTTACTGCCAGCAAGCTGTTCGGCGGGAATAAGGCGCTTCCAATATTTCTCGGGCTGATCCTGTCAATTTTCGTGCTCCTCTCGCCTGCAGTGACTTCCATGATAAGGAATCTTGCCCCATGGATAAGCGTGGGATTCCTGTTTATAGTGCTTGTCGGAGTCATATCAAAACTTATGGTGGGTGATGTTGCCGAGGTCGGGACAGCCACGATAGAGATAAGGGGCGTGCTGCTGGTCTTCCTGATACTCATCATCTTTGTGGCATCTGTAGCGCAGTTCAGGAAGAATATCACGATACCAGGGGATGAAGGGACAAGCGATGACATAAGCGAATTCACAGAGCCGACCACGGTTATATTTCATCCCAAGGTCATGGGCATAATATTGGTAATGGCAATAGCCGTCTTCACAATAGCATTGCTCACAGCGAGATTCTCGTAGAAGAAGCGTTCTGGCTATGCCCTATTTCTTCAGTAAAGGGGCTGTTTTGCCGCCTTTGGATATCCTTTCAAGCTTTGCCACGTTCTCTGTCAGCGTTGGAAGTATGTTCTGGAACACTTTCTCCATGGCTTTTATCTCTGTCCCAACATCAGTGAGGTTCTTGTCATACTGGTTCAGCTTGCCCAGCAGGCTTGCATTCAGGGAGTCAAGGCTTGCCTTGATGTCATTTGTCTTCTGCTCAATCTGCAGCATCTTTGCCTCTGTCTTGTTCTTCCATTCAATGACTGCCTTTATGTCCTTTGCAAGCTCTTCCCATTTTTCTTCTATCACGGCTTCGGCAATCTCCTGCATTTTCTGCTCGTCCACCCTCTGCTCATGCTGCGTCTGGACAGCCGGCTGCTGATACTGCTGCTGCATCGGCTGCTGCGCGCCGTAATCCTGCATCGCCCCCATGGAAGCCTGGTTGATCGCGTCGTATATCTGCGGCGGCGTATATCCCTGCCCCTGAAGGGCCTGGACTATCTGGTCATTGTTGTATCCCTGCTGTATCATTGCCGCAATCTGGTCAACAGGAAGGTTAGAAGAAGCCGGAACATTAGGCATTGCATTCTCATCTTTCTTTTTTTTCTTGCTGAACAAGCCCATACAGCACCTCTCTTTTAGCTGCTTATTTTTTAGAGCATATTTAAAGGTTTCTAATCTGCAGAATTTATTTTTCAGAGGAAAAATCGCGGTTTATTCAGGCTTCTCGCTTCCCGCAAGGGCGAACTGGCTCAAGAGGGCCTCAAGCTGGATATACTCGTTGCTGCCTTCCGTCATCCTGAACTCTATCTCCCCACATTTTTCGATGAGCTTCATCTTCTGCCTGCCGCTTATGCTAAGGTCAATGATTTCTTTCTGCACCTGCTTTATGACATCCAGCCCCGAAAGGCCGTAATTCAGCATCACTGAAAGGAGCTTTTCCCTTGCCTGGACGAACTTGTTGCCCAGTGCAAGCTCCAGGATATCCTTTATCTCCTTTGGCTTTGCAACTGAAGCCATTGAAAAGACAGTCTCTTCGGTTATGTCCCTGCCTAGTGTTGCCGCGCTCTGCAGTATGTTCTCGACATTCCTGCAGTCGCCGTCACTGACTTCATATAGCGCTTCCTTTGCCCCTGCATCAATTGCCAGGTTCTCGTCCTTGGCTATCTTCTCCACTATGGAAAAGATGTCCTTTTTCTCAAGCAGCTTGAAACGGAAAATTGCGCACCTGCTCTGTATCGGCTCGATGATCTTTGAAGAATAATTTGCGGACAGTATGAACCTGCATGTCTGCGTGTAGTTCTCCATGGTCCTCCTCAGCGCCTGCTGCGCCTCCCTTGTCAATGCGTCACACTCATCAAGGTATATTATCTTGAAAGGCGCGCCTCCTATTGCCCGCGTCCTTGCAAAATCTTTTACTTTGTTCCTGACTACGTCTATCCCCCTCTCGTCCGAGGCATTCAGCTCAAGGAAATTCTGTCTCCATTCGCTGTCGAAAAGCTTCTTCGCAATCACCAATGAAAGGCTAGTCTTTCCGACTCCTGCCGGCCCTGTGAACAGGAGATGGGGCATATTTTTCTGCCTGACAAAAGCCTCGACTTTCCTCACGATCTCTGCCTGGCCTTTTATGTCAGAAAAATCCTTCGGCCTGTATTTTTCAATCCAAAGAGTATGCTCCATGCATGCAGAGAATTGACGGCACTATAAAAAATTTGTCAATGGCACGGCCCAAAGGCAGCACAGTCATCTATACTATATCCTCTTCAGAAACAACCATGAAATCCCCGACAGCTATGACTGCGCTGAATGGTATTAGGATCCTTCCGTCCTTGTCCTTCTCAAGCTCCATCTTCTCGGTGTATGATGTGGGATTGCTTAGGACCAGGTGTATCAGCTCGCCTGAATGGGTTTCAAACACGATGTCACCGACTTCTCCAAATCTTTTGCCGGACTTGCTTACAACAGTCTTGCCGAGAAGCTGCTTTGAGAATCTCTTTTCTTGTTCAGGCATATTCATCACAAACTTTTCTCTCCTGGAGAGTTAATAATGGTAATATAAACGCCAAGTTATATTTAAACTTTTTGATTGGCAGTCATTTAAATATAAACCGTGATTTCCTGCAAAGATTTAAATATTAGATATGCTTCTGTTTGTATTAACTCCATAGTAAATATAACAATTTGCTAATTTGAAGTGGAAATACTACTAATCGGTTAAAAAATAGTAACATTTTAATAGTAGTGATTGAATTATTATCCCCTGATAATAACAAAGGGGGGATGGTTGTATGATAGTCAAAGAAGAATTTTTAGGAAAGCTTAGAAGGTATTTTTCATTGAACCTGTATGAAGTCAAGATATGGACAGCATTGTTGTCCAGAGGGACATCAACTGCAGGCGAATTGAGCGACATAGCAGATGTCCCGAGATCCAGAAGCTACGATGTTCTTGAGTCCTTGGAGAAGAAAGGTTTTGTTGTGATGAAGCTTGGCAAGCCTATAAAATACATAGCAGTGCCTCCTAAGGAAGTCGTTGAAAGGGTGAAGAAGAATGTCTCTGAAGATGCAAAAGAGCAGATCAAAAAGCTGTCGGACCTTAAGAACACGGAAGTTTTGGGCGAGTTGAATTCCCTGCACGACCAGGGCGTGGAACTAATAGAGCCGTCAGACTTGTCGGGCTCGCTTAGGGGAAGGCACAACCTGTACAACCATCTCGATCTCACGATAAGAAACGCCCAGGAATCAGTCACTTTGATGACAACATCCCAGGGCCTTCTGAGAAAGCTTGAGGGATTGAAGCCCACGTTCGAAAAAATCAAGAAGAAGGGCGTCAAGATCAGGATAGCAGCACCTGTTTCCAAGGAATCAATAAACCTCATGAAAGAGATGGGCAACCTTGTCGAGGTAAGGCATACCGACAACAAGGCAAGATTCTGCATAGTTGACGGCAAGGAACTGGTCTTCATGGTGATGGATGACAATGAAGTCCATCCTACTTATGATGTCGGAATCTGGGTGAACACTCCTTATTTTGCCGGGGCCCTGGAAAACCTGTTCGAGATGGCATGGAAGAACATGAAAAGCCCTGCTGATATGGTCAAGAAGTAATTCAATACTTTTCTTTTATTCTTTATTTTATTTTTTATCTAAACAAAAAGTATATAATCTCTCTTATTGCACCAAACAAAAATAATAATGGCAGACAAAAATATAGTTCTTAAGCTGAAGCAGAAGGCAAAAGAGCTT
>JACOZO010000117.1 GCA_016181325.1 Candidatus Woesearchaeota archaeon
TCTTTGGGACGTTGCCCTTGGTCCTCACGACGGCCTGCTTTCCGTAAAAAGAGAATGATTCCATGCTGATTCAGGATTTATATTTGCTTAAATATGTTGCGGTGAATGCAGTCGAAAAGAAATAAATTGCCATATTTCTCTGGAATTTGAATTTAAATTTTATTCCTTATGGGTCTAGGCCGCCTCATTACAGGCGGCATTTATTTTACTAAAGTGTGTTGACCCGCCACAATATGGCGGTTGTGCCCATTTTCTGCCAATGGGTTTTTCAGATGCCCCCAATTTCCATAAAATTTATATAAATGCTAAAAATGCAGTTATCATATGCCAGAATTCCAGAAAGTAACGAGCATCGATCAGCTGCAGCCGGGGCAGATGAAGCAGGTGGAAGTCAACGGCCAGGATGTATGCATTGCCAATGTTGACGGGGAAATCTGCGCAATATCCAATGTGTGCGCCCATCACGGAGGGCCATTGGCAGAAGGGACACTGGACGGGGACATTGTGACGTGCCCGTGGCACGGCTGGAAGTACAGCGTGAAGACAGGCGTTTCTGTTGTCGCCAAGACAGTAAAAGTTGATTCTTTTGAAGTGAAGGTAGAAGGTAATGATGTCTTGGTCTCAAAAGAGCCGAAAGCCTAATCGTGCTTTTTCCTGTGCACCCTTATTTTCAGCTTTTTGATCGACTTTGTTGCTTCCCTGAGCGTCAATAAGATGTTCTTTGCGCCGTGATGCGTGACTACTGAAATGGAATTTGCTATCCCCAATTTCATGGCGAATTCAACATCATCCTTCTTTATGATGCCGGAAAGGAACGATGAAGCAAAGGCATCGCCCGCCCCTGTGGTGTCCACAACCTTGGCAGCAGGCGGTTTTGCCCAGTAGATGAATCTGCCATCCATTGCGTAAATCTCGTTCCTGCCGTCTGTTATGACCGCTATTTTCGGCCCAAGCGCCCTCAGCTTGAAAAGAAGGCCCTCAATCGGCTCTTTTCCGACAAGCAGTCCTGCTTCCTCCTTGTTCAGGACAAGGATTTCCGTACTGCTTAATATATGCTTCAGATGCAGCCTGCCTTTTTCCGCAAGATATGAGCTTGGGTTGAACAGGATTTTGATTTTATGCTCCTCTGCAAATCCCGCCAGCTTCTCCAGTGTATTGAAAGAGTCGCCCATCATTGAGCAGAAATAAAACCATTTTGTCTTCAGCTTCTTTAGTGGGATTTCCCTGTATTGCAGCTGGTCATTTATGCCTTTGTAGGTAAGGATAGTCCTGTCATGCTCAAGATTGTCGAGAATCATTGAGTAGCCTGCGTTTCCGCTTCCGTGCGCGCAGAGCAGGGCAACTTTTTCTTTGACAAGCTCTTTATGTATGAAGTCGGAATTAGTGCCCTTGCCCAGCTTTCCTATGAAAGCTGCCCTGTGGCCGAGCCTTGACAACGCCACGGCAGTATTCGTGCCGCCCCCTCCAGTAGTGAAGTCCAGCTCCTCAATCAGAATCTTTGAGCCGC
This sequence comes from Candidatus Woesearchaeota archaeon, assembly GCA_016181325.1. Taxonomy (GTDB): domain Archaea; phylum Nanobdellota; class Nanobdellia; order Woesearchaeales; family GW2011-AR4; genus JACOZO01. Next base: position 1,508 of record JACOZO010000117.1, read on the forward strand.
TCGGGAATGCCAGCAAATCAGTCTCGCCTTTCGGGTCAATTATTTTTATCAGCTCGGAGAACTTCGTCCTTGCAAACACATCAACAGTTGCGCTGCCGACAGTTATGACATCGTACATGGGCTAATTCCTGGAATCGGGGTTTATATAGTTTGTTATTCAATTTTTTGAAGATGGTCTAAAAATTCTTGGTCCAAGCCAGCTTCCAACCCATCCATTGTAAGGAGTTCTGTTGCAAGCATGCATAAGGCTATCTTGAATTCCATTGACTCAACTTGACCATATATCGGACCACCATATCTTACAATGTGCTCTAAGGTTATCCAGTGGGTGAACATACTTTTTAAAGTCGGAAGATAAATTTTATCTGATAAATATGGATTCACATCTTCTGATGGGTAATTATGTCTCGCAATGGCTGACGCAACTATAGCAAATCTCTGCAAATATTTTTGAAATTCATCAGAGTTATAACGTTCAGAAAAATGTTTAAAGGCTTCCAAAACAGGCTTAGGTCCATTTATGTCCAGTCGATCATATGCTTCAAGCACATCACCTATACATCCCCTCACTTCGTAGGGTAATCCCATAATCTCAAGTTTGTAAGAATATATGTTAAATGTTTCTACTTTTCCCCTTAAAGCAACAACGACCATATAAAATTCTCGCAATGTGGCGAGACAAATTTAGTTGCCTTAAGGGGGCACTTAAACTTTAGAAGGGAATCACGGAAAGAATTTTTATTTTTTAATGCTATTCACAAAAAGGGCGGTAAGCGGGAATCGAACCCGCTCCACAGGTGCTCCATGCAGATTACTGCTCCACAGACCTGAATTCTGCCATTAAACTATTACCGCCATCAAAACACAATACCAAGAGGCATCCCAGTGACTTATAAAACTTTCTGGCAATGGGATTAGAAACCATTTTAAACAAAATTAAAACAAATCCGGGCATGGGCATCGCTGAAGAGGCATTCCGGCAGCTTTATCCGGAAAAGGAAAACGGCAAGAACTTCATTCTAAAGTACACTGCCAGATTCAAGCCCTATAATGCAAACGTCAGGTACAGGGGAAACGCGTACACTTTCAATCTCAGCAAGAGCTGGAGGAAGGTCAGCAATGAGATACAGATCGGGCTGCTGCAGGAGCTGATGGCAAAGATTTTCAGGGACAAAAGAAAGACTGTGAACATGGAGCTCTATAATATGTTCATCAAGAACCTGCACATATCAGCTCCAAAGACTGAAACGCATCCTTTGCTCGAGGATTCTTTCAACAGGAACAATGAGAAGTTCTTCAATGGATTCATGGAAAGGCCCAACCTTGTCTGGGGCAGCTTCTCAACAAGAAAGCTGGGCTGCTACGAATATGCTTCTGACACGATAACGATAAGCCAGATATTCAGGCATGCCGATCCTGTATTGATGGATTATGTCATGTACCACGAGATGCTGCACAAGAAATACAAGTTTAATTCAAAGAACGGGAGAAATCATCACCATACTAGGCACTTCAAGGAGATGGAGATGGCGTTTCCTGACAGCAAAAAGCTTGAGGAGGATCTGGGCAGGCTGGCTTCGAGACATTATTTGCAGGATAGCAGAAGAAATCCCATCAATAACTTAATGTCAGTCGTGAGAAGGTTTGTTTAATTTCCAAATATCAAAACGTTTATATACAAATTGCTTTCCCGTTATGTGAATTTCTTGGCAAAAAAGGTGATTTGATGGCGATAAAAGTGGTTGGCGCCGGCGGCGTGCAGAAAGGCAGCTTTATCATTATGGAAGGGGTTGCCTCCAAGGTTGTCGATACCGTGACTTCAAAGACAGGCAAGCACGGCCATGCAAAGATAAGGATTACCGCAATCGGCCTTGTTGATGACAAGAAAAGGGTCATTGTGCTGCCTGCCCATGACAATGTCGAGGTCCCGATAATCGAGAAAAAGACGGCGCAGGTGCTGTCCATACACGGAGACATGGCCAATGTCATGGATGCGGAGACATACGAGACATTTGACATAAAGATTGCAGACGAGCTCAAGGGCCAGGTAACAGAAGGAATGCAGGTACTGTACTGGATAATAATGAATGAAAAGGTAATGAAGCAGATAAAAGGCGGAGAATAAGATGGTAAAATTCGCAGAAGCGGAAGCGAGAAGGTTCAGGAGCATATTCGTCTGCAGGAGATGCAAGACCAAGATGCGGGCACCCAACATCAAGATCATCCAGCATAAGATAAAGTGCAGGAGATGCAGCGGAAAGGTATTCCGGGCCGTCAAGAAAAAGTAAAATGATTTTTGGTGATATAGAAACAATCGCGTCCATTGTCTTTATATTGTTACTTACGCTCTTTATCTTTCTGAAAAGAAAACAGATGCAGACGCAGAAATTGCTTTTTCCCCTGCTTTACTTCTCCATATACAGGACAAAGCTGGGGCTCAGGTTCATGGACAGCTTTGCCGGCAGGTTCAGGAGATTGCTGATATTTGCCGGATACTTCGGCATAATTCTGGGTTTTTTAGGCATGATGCTCATTTCCTATTTTCTGGTCAACAGCCTTGTTCCGCTGTTTACAGACCCTGATGCAAAGGCGTCAATAACGCCGGTGCTGCCCTTCAAGGCAAGAGGCATCTTCTTCGTGCCTTTCTTCTACTGGATAATCTCAATCTTTGTCATTGCCCTTGTCCATGAGATGGCGCATGGGATAATTGCAAGGGCCTATGACCTGAAAGTTAAATCGAGCGGATTTGCTTTTCTCGGAGTCCTGTTGCCCGTGGTTCCTGCCGCTTTTGTGGAGCCTGATGAGAAAAAGATGAGGAAAAGGCCGTGGAAAGAGCAGGTGAGCATCTTCGCAGCAGGGCCGTTCTCAAATTTCATTTTCGGGTTTCTGTTCATTGCCCTAGCCTATTTTTTCCTTAGTCCAGTTGCAGGTGGAATAATGGAGCCTGACGGCATAAAAGTTACAGGCTATGTGGATCCCGGCAAGGAGCTTCCTGCTGAAAAGGCAGGGCTGGAAGGCCAGACTATCACAGTTGTTGACAATAATGAAGTAAAGACAATAGATGATCTTGCGGAAAAGCTCGGCTCAAAAAGGCCCGGGCAGGTTGCCACCATCAAGACGGATAAAGACACTTACCGCGTAAACCTGGCTAAAAATCCGGGCAATGAGTCCAAGGCGTATATCGGTGCTTACCTCGAGCAAAGCTCCAAAGTAAAAGAGAGTGTCAAGGCAAACTACGGCGAATCGCTGCCAAGAGCCATTGTGTGGATTGCCGGAAACCCTTATGCATCGGAGTACATAAGCGGCTCAGGGCTGATAGGGTTCCTGATACTGCTGAATTTTGGAGTCGGCCTGTTCAACCTTGTGCCCATAGGGCCATTGGACGGCGGCAGGATGCTGCAGGCTGTCTTATTGCGCTTCTTCGAGAAAAAGAGGGCAAACAAGATATTCGGCGGCGTCGGACTGTTCTTTTTATCTGTAGTGATAGTGCACATTGTTTTTGCCTTTATCAAGCCTGCTTAGGTTGTCATAAAAAGATCGCCAAGGAAATTATTTTTTATCCAAAAATACTTAGAATGAAAGACTATTAACCAGCTTAAGACTTATTCTCCTTCTCCATATACTCCTTTACCCTTTCATTTCCTGTCGGCTTTGCGTTCTCGCCAAGCGCGTAATAAGTCTTTTCGACTTCTCCGCCCCAGCTGAACTCGCCTTTTTCTTTCTCCACGGAATCAATTTTCAATTCTCCCAATGCAACGCCTTTCTTGAGATGGTAATATATGCTTCTCAATGTCACTTTTGGGAATATCTTGATGTAGACCTTGTAGATGTCATAGCCGTATGCCTTCTTCAGGTAAAAGAGAATCTCGATCATGTTCTGCCTTATCTCTGACTTTACCGGCCTTCCTCTTTTTGGCATATGTGTATGCCTTGGATTAGGTTATTTATATACTTTTTGTTCTATATTGAAAATAATTATGATTTTTAATGTACTATTCCATTATATTTCCCGTTTCATTTCTATATAATCTCCTTATCAAACTTAATCTCAAGCGAATTTGAGCTTAAAATTTTGACACTGTCAATTACACCCTCTTTAACTCCAAATTCTTCGACTTTCTTAGGCAAAAGCGCAGCAATTGATGATCCAACTTTGATTATTTTCCTCTTACCTTCAATCTTTTTGTTAGCTTCCCTTAACTTTATCAATTGCCTAGTCTGCTCCGGAGTGAATAAAATTTCGCCGCATTTATCGCATTTCATGCATGCAATTAAAAATTCATCTACCAAACATCTGTCTAATTCAATACTTCCACCGCATTTGCATGTGCTTGTTTTCATTTTCCCACCTTTAATATTTTCCTTTCCTTTTATTTACAGTTACTATTTTGATGAAATCCGGATAATATTCGGCAACAACAAAATAAGTTTGCCTTTGCTTGTCAAAGTAATTTTTGAAGCAAATTCGTTTCTTTTCTTCTGTTGATTTTTCTTCTTCAATTTTGCCTATTTGGACTGTTTTAACAGCATTGTCAACATCTTCCATGTTTAGGTTCTTGTCCTTGGCTGCATGTTCGCCGAAAAGTATTTGCGATTTTTTCCTGTCAAGCTTATTCATTAACTCAATCATCCATAAATCTTCCATGCCTATTACCTATTATAATATTTAATTAAAATAATTATAATATTTAAGCTTTGCTATTTTACGAGTTTGTCTAATGCTAATTATAGACTACTATGTCCTTGGATTTATTATCTTTCAATATTGAAAATAATTAATGTCCTGCCAGAATGTTACTTTTAAATAGTAGTAAAAATATCGAAAGATTTATATACTACTAATGAGTAAATACATATTCTATACATAAATGAGGTTTTTATGGAAGAATTTGTCATTACCAAGAAGATCGCGAAGCACGGAAGCCAGGCTGTGATAGTCATACCCAGAATTCTCGAAAACGAGCTGAAGCCGGGCACTATCGTAAAGCTGACTCTTGATGTCCTGAGAAAGCCGGGTGAGGAAGAATGACAAAGCGCTCACTAGAAGATATAGTCACGGACGAGAAGGAATTCAAGAAGGAAAGGAGGACTTTTGATAAAGCCCACTGGGTTGGAACGGCAGGAAGCTATATAGGCTCGGCTCTCGGCACCTATCTTACTCACAAAATAACTAGAAATCCTCTTTTGGCTGCTGGCTTGGGATCTACTATCGGCGATTATGTCGGCTATGAAGCGGGCTTTACGCCATACTGGTATTCCAAGCACAAAGATAGGTATAAGGGAATAAGAGGGAAAGGAAGGATGTTCAAAGACTGGGCATCTTTTAACATAAAAGCGCTGCCATTGGACTTGGCTTCTTATGCAGTAGTAGCTCCGTTGGCTATAGGGGCAACATACTTAACCGGAAATCCGGTATTGGGGGCTATGTTGGGTAATGCAGCTACCGATGTAGGCTACTGGCTTGGCCTGAGGTGGCTCAACAAGAAGAAGCTGGGGAAAATAGCAGAGGAAAAGCCAAAATACAGCAATCCCGTTGAGAACTATGGGCCTGCGATGCCTTACAAGCAGGCGGCGTGATAAAA
>JACOZO010000118.1 GCA_016181325.1 Candidatus Woesearchaeota archaeon
TCCATTCAGCTATTCTTTAGCTGTTTCGGACCTTGATAATTCCACATTCATATTCAGCCTGCCTGCCGCTCCATCAGGAATGTCCGTCAGCTCTGCGGGAGTGATATCATGGAATCCTAATTCATTGGGCAGCTTCAACGTAACTGTTACAGCCAGCGACGGCATTGCGTCAGACAGCCAGTCTTTCATACTGACAGTCATGCAGGGCGGCCTTCTGCGAATATCTGACCTCGACGTAAAGGTTGACGGCCGCTCAAGCAGCAACCTGAAGAACAACTCCCTGATAAGCAGGGAGGCAAAACCCGGGTCTGAAGTCGAGTTCAGGATAGAGCTCAGGAACGGATTCACGAACAATACCGACATCAATGACATAGAGACGCAGGTATTCATAGAGGACATAGATGACGGCGACGATCTTGAATTCGAAGGCGACTCATTTGACCTGAGCGACGGCAAGAAGAGGGTCGTGCGCGCCAAATTCAACGTGCCTATTGCCGTGTCCGAGGACGTGTTCAATGTGGTAATAACTGCCGAGGGCGAGGATGACCTTGGGATGAAGCAGACCCTGGAATGGAAGCTGCAGCTTGAAGTCGACAAGGAGGGCCATGACATAATAATAGACAAGGCGCAACTGTCTGCCGACACCATAAGCTGCAACAGGAAGCCCCAGCTGTCTGTCAGGATCGCAAACATAGGCGAAGACGAGGAAGATGAAGCCGCAATCTCGATCAAGAGCGAGGCTTTGGAGATAGACGAGGTTGAAAGCGACATTGTCATCGATTCAGGCAGCGACGACATCACCTACCTCAAGGACATGACCTTGTCATTGAGGAATGACCTGGCTTCAGGCACATATCCTATCCTTGTGAACGTGTACAGGGACGGTGACAAGCTCATGGACACCAGGACATTGACGCTTGCGATTGAAGACTGCATTGTGCAGAAGAAAGCGGAGGAGCCTGAAAAAGTGGTCGTCATAAAGCCCAACGGCGCAGTCCCAAGCAATGTGCAGAAGCCAACTTCAGCCCAGAAGCCCGCTGCCAAAGCTGTCGAGAAAATATCCTTCAGGGAGTCTGACGAGTACATGCTCCTGCTTATAAGCACAATTGTGACATTGATCGTAGGCATATTTGTCATCGGAAGCCTTGCAGTCATGAATATGGGGAGAAGGTAATAATTTATTTCATAATTGCCCTATTGACCAATAATATTTATATATTCTGCAATTGGCTCATTCTTAATGATTGCATCTGACAGTGCGCAGCCCGTTTACATAGAAGCCACTACGCGTATTCATGGCAAGACTGTAAATTTTCTTATGTATGACCAAATCGCTGACTTTCCGAGACCTGCACAATTTTTATCTCTCTTGGCCAGGAAACTTCCATCTATTGACTGGAAAAGAATAGTCACGAATGACGGAATAATTCCTTTTTTCAAGGGTGTTGCACAGGCGTATATAAGGCACGACAAGAAAGGGGTATTTGACAACATGATGATAATAATCAAAAGAAAGATGGCTGAAGTATTGTACCAGCATCCTGAGCTTATTGCTCTTGATCAGATTAGAATCCATATCCAATTCGTGTGCGATAACAACATGAGGAAAGCGGTACTATACTTAAATCAATTATCAGATATTGTAGATGTATATTTCAGGTTTAACCTAAGCGGCTCATTTTTTGCCTCTTTTGCCGGCAGAGGAGAAAACTTTATTGAAGGCATTGTCAGCCATGAGATGCTCCACCCCATGGATAGCGACCTGCGAAAGAGATACAGGCTTGCATTACAAAAACTGAAAGACAAGATGAAAGCGGAAGACTCAGGCGTTTCAATGGGCTCTTATCTGCTGTTTTTGACCTTTGTCAGACTGAGGATGGAAGCAGTTGCTTTCTTTGTAGAGCAGCTCAAGAACGCCAGGTGCGTGGAATTTAAGCCGCACTTTATCAGGCGATTGGCCGGATTCATTGATGAATTGCCGATTTCTCCGGCAAAAGAGGTTGATGATGATACCCTTGAATCCGTATATTATGTCAGCGCAATGATGGCCTCATTGATTGTTTTAAAGAGGCTTCTATCGGCAAAAAGCGGAATTTGGGTGTGGATAAGCTTCCAAAGGCGCTTTTTTGGAATCAAATGGAGGATCAAGCCGGACTGCAGCGCTGACAGGATTGGGGAATTCTACGGCGTTAGAAAATTCAGACTGGTATTTGGCGATGCCGATGATGATAAGGCCATTTTCCGGATTTTGTTCGGAATGAAAACATGGAGCCATCTCAGATTTCTTGGAGAATATGAAAGCGCCTGCGCCTATTTTGACATAAAAGAGCCGTACTTTTCATTAGAGAAATATAAAAAATCCAAAGCGGAATGCTGGCAGGCGCACCAGGAGCTGCTCCGGGAAAACGGGTTTGTGAAATGATAAGGATCCCTATCCTGACAATAAGGACAGCCGAGGCATTATTGAGGCTGAAAGACGGAAATGCAGTGGTATCTCTGGACCTGGGCAGGTCAAAAACAAATGTTTTGGTTGAGAACGGGCATTTTTTTATCGGCAATCAGCGTGTTCCATTATCCTCACTTAAAAAAATAAAGGAAAAATCCTGCTATATCATTGAAAACGGAAAGATAAGAAAACTTGCTGTTTTCTCGCATGAGACCAACCTGTACTACAAGCTTTTCCCGACAAGGGACTGGCCTACTGTGACGCTGTCATCAACGCCTATGCACAGGTTCACCTTTGTTTCCCCGAAGAAAGACACTGAATCCAAGATAAGGGAGATAAGCCCTGTCAGGGGGATTGTGCTGGACACCTGCTGCGGGCTGGGCTATACTGCGATAATGGCTGCTGAAAAGGCTGACAAGGTGATGACTTTTGAGAGGGATGAAGGCGTCATCGAGATTGCGGCTTTCAACCCTTATTCGCAGGAATTGTTTTCCGACAAGGGAATAGGGCTGGTGAGGGGAGATGTCAATGAAGGCATCAGGAAGTTGGGAAATGGGCATTTTGACAGGATAATCCATGACCCCCCTACATTCAGGTATTCCCCTGAGCTTTATTCAAAGCAATTCCATGAGCAGTTGTTCAGGGTGCTGAAAAAGAACGGCATTTTGTACCACTACTGCCCCTCGCCGCATATTACCCGGGGAAAACTGCTCTATCCGAGGATCATAAGGCAGCTGAAGGAAGCTGGGTTTGATGATGTCAAATACCATGAAGTTTCGTCGGGGATACGGGCAATTAAGGGATAAAAACACCAATATGCATCAACTATTTACCCCACTATAATCCCACCATCAACTTCCTTGTCATAATCCCTTATCATCGCAAAGGCCAGAAATTTGTTGTATTTAGGAGAGAAGCACCCTGATGTTATCTTCCCGGCAATTTCACCGCTTATCCTGACGTTGCCGTCTTCAGGCAGCTTTTCATACAGGATCCTTACCAGCATCCTTGCAGGCTTCCCGAGATTATGCGTCCTTGCTATTATCTCCTGCCCGAGATAGCAGCCTTTTGTGAAAGAGACTGCGTCATAAAGCCCTGTTTCGAGGAACATGCAGCTGTCGAAATCAATTCCCTGCAATGGTATGTTGTTTTCTATCCTTATAATTTCATAAATTTCATCTGGAATTTCCGCAATGCCGTCAAGAATATCCATATTATCCAACAAGACAGTATATCCCATGTTATTTTTTATCATTATATTATCATTTTTTTGAAATTCTTTTAGAATATGGCTGAAGCCGCCGTTTTTTCCCTCAATGATGCTGACAACTTTCATGTTTAACTGCCCTATTTTAACCCTTGAAATCTTCAGGTAACTGTCGAGATGCTGCAAGAGCCTGTCTTTGTGACTGTTTTCCAAAATAATGTGTGCCTCGTCATTCACTATTTTCTGCTCAACCAAAGCAACAAGCCTTCCGAGCCTGTCAAGAAACGCGTTTCTATCTCCTGCCATCTCATTTGTTGTGAGCCCGTCAAGAAATTTTACTGCATTATCGGACACCTTTAAGGCTGTTCTTGGCAGTATCTTATACCCGCCCTGCTGAAGTATTTTATTGTAGATATCCAGATTTTTTTCATTCATTTTCCGCGAATTCTGCAGCAATACCTCAATCCTTGTGGTGCGCATCTGCCGGAGATATCATAATTTTATAAAACTATTGGCATTTCCAGCGAATATAGATTTGCAATATGCAGGACGCGGGTATGCCGAAATTGCTTGGGTCAGCTCTGCGCTTGTTCGGCGAAGGCCAGCCAATTTAAGCTGTCACCTGAACACAATTGCTTCCCCACGGCGGCTTATTTTGCCGTCTACAATTCCCTTAAACCAATCAATCCATCCTTTGACGTCGTCATCTTTATTTGCCAATTCAAAGGCTCCATTGAGGTATTCAACTGCCGTATCCAAATCCCCTCGGATGGCATAGCAGGTTCCCATATCAAAAAGCGCAGCTGCATTTTTGGGTTCCTGCTCAACTGAATCCAGAAGACAAACAAATGCATCAGCAGTTCTTCTTTGCTCTATTAGTATTGTAGCTATGCCTCTCATGACCTCTGCCCTCTCTGGTACTGCAGTTTCGTATGTTTTCCAGTCGCCTTCCTCTAAAACGGCCTTGAATTTTCTTGCTTGGACTGAGATGGCGCGCCTGTAAAGCTCAACTGCTCTTGCCTTTTTTCCTAATACATAGCAAGTATCCGCCATCATTGCCAGGGTAGAAATTGATTCAGAATAGATCTGAATGTATCTTCCGAAGTATTCGAGAGCCTCATGGAATTTTCCCTTGTCATACTTTGATATTCCAAGATTGTACCCAGCGTCAAGTTCATCAGGATTTGTTTCCAGCACCCTTAGATAGCACTGATTTTCCCTTTTGGCATCTCCAACAGCCCTATAATAACCGGCCAAAATTGCATAATATACACCTCTGTCATCAATTACTGAGAATACTGCGTGGGGTGCGTCAAAACTACCGCTTTTGTTATACTTATAATGGGATGGATCAACAAGCATCCCCTTATTGAGATGTACGAAGGAGCATGCATGCGATGTCTGATCTCCTTTTTCATCGCAATAAACTCCGGCAACATTGGCTTCCATGCCCTCGTTTCTTGCCATCAATGTTGTCAGAAGCGCAAATCCCATGCAGTTGGTTACTGGTCTTACTATGCTATTTGTGGGAAGCATCTGATTTTCCTCATAATGGAAACTTTGCCGGCTCCAGCTTCCATGCCTTCTTACTTCCCTTATAGAATCAGGAGACGGAATGAGCCACTCAAATATTAGCCTTATTTTTTCCATATCCATGACAGATCCAATCTCAGGATGTCTCGCACGAAGATTCGACATCTCCCTTGTCACTATCCCTCCAAGGCCAAGCAGCCTGTCCAGTGGAAAATCGTCTCCGTCTCTGTTAAAATAGGTTGTGTCTATGGTCATTTGCAACGGATCCCTCTAGAAAATCACATCTGGTTAAAAATCTTAAGGTATCCTGAATGCCAGTATATTATAACTCACCAAGCCTTAAAGCCAGATCCCTCTTCTCATTGAATAATCCGGGATGGATTACAGAAGCCAAAACCTCCAAACTGTCCACAATCCTGTGGCTGGGCCTGTTGAAATAGGAATTGCCGTCGACAACATAGACTTCATTGTTTTTTACAGCATTAAGCTTTCTCCATTCGGGCTTTAAAGCCAGCAAATTGATGTCATTCATGGTCTGATAAACCCTGAAGCCGCAGGGCGCGATGACAATCTTGGCAGGCTGCTCTTCCAGAATCCTCTTTAATTCTATTTTCGGCGAATGCTTCCCCGGACTGCTTATTATATTGGTGCCCCCGGCAATTTCAATCAGCTCCGGCACCCAGTTGCCGGAAACTATAACCGGCTCGAGCCATTCAATGCAGCAGACTTTCGGCTTATTATTAATATTTTTAATCTTATTTTTTATATTATCGATTCTAATGTTGAGATTTTTTATTAAGTTTAATGCTTCCTTTTCCTTATTTATTGCGATCCCAATTGTTTTAATGTCATTGAGGATGTCTGATAATGTCTCTGGCTTCAATGAAATAATTTTTGCATTGCAAATGGACTTATCAACCGCTTTTTCCACGTCTTTTAATGAGACCGCGCAGACTTCGCACTGGTCCTGCGTTAATATTATGTCAGGCTGCAATTCTTTGAGCTTATTTGCATCTATATCATAGACGCTCAGCCCGCTTTTGGCAATCTCTGCAACGTCTTTGTCTATTTCATCGCTTCTTTTGAATGGGTATATTCTGCTTTTTGTCAGAATTGGCTTTGTTTTTGCCTCTTCCGGAAAGTCGCATTCGTGGGAAACTCCCACAATCTCATCTTTTGATCCTAAGGCAAATGCGATTTCCGTGGTGCTTGGGAGCAAAGAGGCTATTTTCATAATGAGTTCAGCTTTTTGACTAGTTCTTTTGGATTATCTGAATATATAACTTTATTTTTCATATTGTACCTTTCATTGTCGCAGGTTTCCGCAATTGGGCCAAGCATTTCTGTTATCCCGCCACTTCCGCTAAGCACCCCTATCCGTTTTTTCTCCTGGAAAGCAATGGTAAACTCATTCAAGGTCCCGATTTGCCCTGCTATTATGATGACAGCATCAGAGCCTTTGACCAAAGGCAGATTCCTTTCCGGTATGCCCAAGCCGGTATATCTCATCTCAGAAACAGAGTCCGTCGGAAAGCCGTACTTCTTTACATGCTCGCCTTTGTCTTTTGCAGGCGAAATCCCCATAACTTTGCCTTTATTCGCATAAGCCCCTTTTGCGGCTTCGTAAGGGTAGCCAAGGCAGCCGCCGAACATAATGACATGCTTCTGCCTCGCGATTTCAGCGCCGATTTCCCACGATTTCCGGAGTATATCCTTTTTTATCGGGCCTATTGAAGTGCCGCAGACTGCTATTTTCATGCAGAAAAGACATCAACAGGGTTATTTAAACTTGACTGATTAATAGTAAAGGACTTTAGTTTTAGGACAAGATTTATATAGTAGCACATCTCAGAAATATGAGGTGAT
>JACOZO010000142.1 GCA_016181325.1 Candidatus Woesearchaeota archaeon
CCGACAGGGAATTGGTCAAGGAACTTGTCATAAAAAGCGGCGTGAGCATAGATGCCGCGATAAAGTCAATGGCCTCAGTCAGCATGCGCGCGGATTTGGTGCCAAGGGAAAAAACCCCCGAGATAAAGAGGGATTTCAACATAGGAAAATTGATGAACAGGCTGAGGATATATGAAAAGGAAATCCATATCCTCAGAAAGCAGATATCTGCATTGAAATCAGTGCAGGCCGTCAAGATTCCGGAGAATAAGGAGGATAAAAAGCCCGATTTCAACAAAAAAATTGACTCGTTGCTCAGGTTCAAGGAATCGAGATTGAAGTCTTATGTGCGCCTTCTTGGTGAGAAAGACTCAAGGATATCAGCGCTTAGCAATGAGATTGGCAGGATGGCCGGATTCATAATGAATTCAGGCGATTTCTACATATTGAAGAGGATGAGGAACCTGGGCTGCATGGAATTCCAGCACAAGAAATCCAGATGGGGCATATCAAAAGGCGACATGCTTTTGGTGGATGACTTGAACATCGCCAGCGAGAAGGTCTTGAAGGAGATTGAAGGCAAAGTGGACGTCATAATCTACAGGAATCCTGTCAGCAGGAGAATAAAGGAACCATTCCAGTTTTCATTGGTAAAATCCGATGCGCTCAATATCGCCGATTACGGGCATTTTGCTGCCGTAAGAAAAGAGGAGCTGGACAGGGAATTAAGAAGGAAAGATTCATTATTGAAAGTCATAAATGACTATAAGATGCAGAAAGAGATTAATGGGATAATGCATCATAGCTGAGTGTTATGCTCCTGCCTGTATCCATATGTTTGCAGGTGACCTTGCTTCCAAGATGCATTATCTTCATGCTGCGGCCCCTGTACGTTATGATTTCACCTTTCTTCAGCCTGGACAGCCTGAAAAGCACGTTTACCCTGTACAGGTCTATGCCTGTCGAGCTTTTTGTGAAGAGCTTTGAGCTCATTATCATCTCCCCGGGAAAATGCACTTTCAGTTTCTTCCCAAGTATCCTCAGGTAGCGCTGTGAAGAGAAATACATGTCAATGCCGTTCCTGACCTTTGCAATTTTGGATACCCTCACATCATTACGCTTGGCTACCTGTCTATTGACGAAGTCAATTACCTCGTTGTCAGGATTCCTCAGCTGCAGTATTCCCTCAAAATAGTCCGGTCTCATGCCAACACCAATAGCGGCTTCATCCAAAAATTCGCTTCGCTCAGGTCAGCAGCTTCAAGCCCGGTACTGTTTACAGCAACATATCGGTCAAGCCCCGTAGGGGGCAACCCGAGTTTGGTTATTAATTGATGAGTATATTAAATCCGTTGCTTCGCAACAATAATTTGTGCTCGGGTCTCGCTGTCTGCCACACGCTCGACCCTCGCGATGAAGCCGCCAATAACAAAAGCTTTTTATTTAGAGTATATAAAAGTTAAGAAATGGATGGCAGCTTAAAAGACAATCTCAGGAAAGTCTGGCATTTTATATGGGAAGAAGACAGCGTCTTGAGCTGGATTGTGAATATTCTGCTGGCATTTGTGCTGATTAAGTTTGTTGTGTATCCCGGTCTTGGATTTATGCTAAGCACAAGCCATCCTGTTGTTGCAGTCGTGTCAGAAAGCATGGAGCACAAGGCTAATTTTGACGGCGGCAGCAAGTTCAGGCTGTGCGACAAGACCTTTGACAAGAGCGGAGGAATGGGATTTGACGGCTATTGGGATGCCTGCGGCTCATGGTACGAGTTGAACATGGGGATAACGAAAGATGAGTTTAAGGGGTTCCCTTTCAGGAACGGCTTTAACAAGGGAGATATAATGATACTCAAGGGCTCTGATCCTGACAGGATAAAAGCAGGGCAGGTCATAGTATTCAGGAGCAGCAAGCCAGACCCTATAATACACAGGGTTGTGAGCTCAAAGAATGAAAACGGGCAGTACCTGTTCCAGACAAAAGGCGACCATAACAGGGCGCAGATAAAGGACAGCCTCATAGATGAGACAAACATACGCCAAAGCCAGGTTATAGGCAAGGCCGTCTTCAGGATACCATTTTTGGGGTACGTGAAGCTATGGTTTACCCAATTGACATGCTACAGGCCTGTCAAGGGCGCTTTATCTGCCGTATTCCCTCTGGCGTGCTGATTTCGGGCTTCATCCAAAAATTCGCTTCGCTCAGGTTAGCAGCTTCTCGCCTTGTAATTATAAATTAAAAGTATCGGTCATGCCCCGTAGGGGGCAACCCCCTGACCTCTTTTTATGTGTCAGGTAAATGGGCTCGACTTTAGGCTGCTAACCCATTTTTTGGATGAAGCCCGGATTTCAGATAAATTTATATAAGATTTGCCTCAAGCCTTCCCCGATAACAAATGTTTTGCCCCAAATGCGGCTCTATACTTTTGCCGAAGAAGGATGACAAGAAGGCAGTAAGCTGCTCATGCGGATACAAGTCTGCGTCTGCAGGCAAGCTTATCATCAAGGAGCAGGTAATAAGCAACGAGAAGAACGTGGAAGTTGTCGACAAGGGAGAGCTCCAGACCTTGCCGAAGACAAGCGCAGAATGCCCAAAATGCGGCAATGGAACTGCCTATTTCTGGCTTGTGCAGACAAGGGCAGGCGACGAGCCTGAAACCAAGTTCCTAAGATGCGAGAAATGCAGCCACACATGGCGGGATTATGACTTGTCGGACCCGGTTCCATTGACTTAAGTGCTTCCAGTCGCCTTCTATACCTTTCATCAGACTCGCCACCAGTGATTACATAAATCAACGCTGAAGGATTGATTCTCTTTACTGCTTCAGTAACATCAAGCCCATCTTTTTTTGGCATAGACAAGTCCGTCAATACAACATCATACGGCGTTCCTGCCTCATCCATTCTGACATATTGTGATATGCCCTCCTGACCGTCTGCAGCCAATGTTGCAATTGCTCCGGCTCTGTTGGCAACCACACCTAAAAATCCCTTAACAAGTTCGTCATCATCAACTATAAGAACTTTCAACTTCCCTTCTAATGATTCTTTATCTGCCATTTTTATAGTAGAAAGATAGGCTTTAGCCATTTATAAACCTTTCTATTTTTACTATTTTAAAGTAGTATCAAAGATTGCCAAAACAGCACCAATAAGTATTTAAAACTGGTTTGAGTATATCCTACA
>JACOZO010000119.1 GCA_016181325.1 Candidatus Woesearchaeota archaeon
ATAGCAGAGGGGACTGCCCAGAACATATTTTTTGCAGGCGGCGAAAATGAAAATATCATCTACACCCCAAAGCCAGGAAGCATACTGCCCGGCATAACCCGCGATTCAGTGATCACAATTGCTAAAGGTCTGAAATTTAAGGTCATAGAGCAGGACTTGAGGATTCGCGGCATTGGCAAATTTTCAGAGAGCTTCTTTTCCGGCACAGCGACTGGCATAGCGCCCATTTCACGGATAGGCGATGTCGCATTCCGCGGCAGCCGTGGGCATATCGCAAAAAAACTGAAATCCGAATTCATTGACGCAGTCCACGGCAGGATCAGGAATTACAGCAGATGGCTCACTTATGTATAGGGATGCTATCATGGATGAAAAATGAAAATAAAAGAAATGAGCGAAACTGAAGTCATCGAAATGATAAGGAGAAAAGTTAAAGTTAAAATTAGTAATGTTAAAATGGGAATAGGCGACGACTGCGCGGTGCTGGAGCACTCAAAAACTGAGTATCTTCTTGCAAAGACATGCACGCTTGTCGACAATGTCCATTTTTCGCTGGAATATTTCACGCCGGAACAGGTTGGCATGAAAGCAGTGGAAAGCGCTGTCAGCGACATAGCGGCAATGGGCGGCAGGCCGGATTACTGCTTAGCAGCCATCGGCATCCCTCACGACTTTGATTCAAGTTTTATTGACGGTTTGTATGGTGGAATGCTATCATCCGCTTCAGGATATGGTATAAGCCTGATTGGCGGGGATGTCTCAAGCTCGCCGAATTTCTTCATCAGCATAAGTATGCTCGGGACAGTTGCCAGGAAGCAGCTCGTAACCAGAAGCGGCGCCCGAAAAGGCGATATGATTCTCTGCAGCGGCGGTTTGGGGGGCTCGGCAGCAGGGCTTGGGCTGCTGAGGAAAAAGGCAAAAGGAAGCTCCATAATGCGTCATCTCGAGCCGAAAGCGCGGCATGATCTGGCGCAGAAGCTGGCAAAAGCCGGGATAACCTCGATGACAGACATAAGCGACGGGCTTGCCCCGGAAATAAGGAAGCTATGCGCTTCTTCAGGCACCGGTGCAGTGATATATGCCGATAAAATTCCAATCTCCAGTTCAACAAAGAATGACGCCAAAAAGCTCGGGATGAATCCGCTTGATATTGCGCTTTACGGCGGCGAGGATTTTGAGCTTGTATTCACTGCGGCAAAAAATAAGCTGGATTCATTAAGAAAATTCGGAGTCAAAGTGATAGGGAAGATAGTTGATAAAAAAAATGGGATTAAATTATTGGATAAAAACAGGCTCCAAGCCCTTGAATCCGGTTTTGACCACTTCAGAAGCAGTCTCAAATAAAGCGGGAGGACGTGCCAGAGAGTGGACAACATGCTGCCCGCCAGTTTTGCCTCGACCAAGGCTCAGCTCCGCTACCCTGAAAGCGCCGATGCACATGATTACCACTGCCACATTCCTGTTCTGATGGATTTTCAGGTGCGCCAGCCAATCAGGACAGAGCCTCAGCACCTTGATCAAGACTGGCAGGCCGCCGATTGCCGCTTCTGAGGCTTCACCCTGCCATGAAGCGCGTTTGCAGTGAAGAAGAGCGCTAACCTTCCGGTAAAGTCCTCCCGTAAATACAAAAGCAATGTAGTTATTTAAATTTAACCACTGAAAAAACGGCTCCATCCAAAAAAAGGTTAGCAGCTTGGTTTTGGATGAAGCCCGCCTAAAAAACGAAAAGAAGAAAAACAAGGGAAATAGCTGCTGTCAGTGATGGATAAATTCAAGCATATCTCTTGTCTGGCCTCTTTCCTGATATTGGCTGTCCTTTTGATTCCTGCCGCATATCCTTTGAAATCAGAAAGCACCAATTACAAAACAGCTTCTACCGTGATATCAGTGGGCGGCGAGACCACGGAAAGCACCAATTACAGGAACATAGCCAGCATCGGCATAATCTCCGGCGAAGTTACCTCTGGCAGCTATAAGACACGCCTTGGATTTATCCACACGGTGCTTAATGCCGACGGCCAGCCATGCACATCAGCCAGCCAGTGCGAAGGGGGCTTCTGCTGCAGCAATTCATGCAGCAGCTCGTCATGCCCTGTATCAGTCCCTCCTTCAGGAGGCGGAGCAGGAGGCGCAGGAGATGCCGGGACAGGAGGCGGCGGAGGCGTAATAATTGAGGAAGCGCTCAATGTAAGTGATTTTTCCATTGATACATCTTCACTTCATTTTGAGCTTGCGCTTGGGGATTCACAGTCAAAACAATTTGTGGTGAGCAATACTGGCACCAACGGCCTAAGGTTCTCTGTCAGCCTTGCAGGAGAATCCCAGTACATCCAGGTCCCGGACAGGTCATTCTCCCTTGAGCCAGGACAGCAGAAAAATGTCATTGTCAGCGCATCTGGCAACAGGATCGGCTCATACATCGGGGAAATCACCATAGAATCAGAAGGCACGCAGAAAAAAATAACATTTGTCCTTGATGTCAGTTCGACAGAAGTGCTTTTTGATGTAAAGCTTGACATATTGTCGCAATACAAGCAGGTAGTGCCGGGCGGCACCCTCAGGATGCAGGCAAGCCTGATAAACATTGGCGCAGGCAGCAATTCTGATGTGACTGCGACCTACCTTATCAAGGATTCCAGAGGTTATGTCCTGCATGAATCCTCCGAATCCTTCCTTGTTGAAAAGCAGAAATCATACCTCAAGGAAATCCGGATACCGGAATCCGCGAAATTCGGGAATTATATAGCCGTCATAGAGGTAAGATACGCAAATTCTTTCGCTGTCTCAAGCGAGCTGTTCTCTGTTGTTGAAAAAGTGCAGTCCCCTTCATTTATCAGGGCTGTTTCATCCAGGATACTGTCAAACGTTTATTACACACTCATAGCGATAAGCGCGGCCGCCATATTCGTGCTTTACATAATCAGCAGGGCGATCCCGAGAAGGCATGAATAGAAATCACAATCACCGAAACACTGGAACCTTCTGCACGCAATCTGTTGTTTTCAGACCCAAAAGTTTATATAGTAAAAATGACTACATTTATGTAGTATTGTGATAGATATGATTTATTTTACAAATATTGTTCCGACTGGCCATTATTTGGAACATCATGCAGATGAAGTGCCATGGGATAAATTTGTTGAAATTATAATGACCACCAAGAACCCAAGAAAGAAAGGCGATAATTTTGAGATTGAAAAAGATGGATATTACATCTTGTTCAAAATAGAAAATAAAATATTGCATGTTATAAATGCAAAAAGGTCGTAAAAGGTGATTAAAATGAGATGCCCAAAGTGCAATGCAAACTTGAAACAAGTTGAAGTAGAAGTACATGGTGCTAAGAGCAGGGCCACTAGCTACCAATGCGTTAAATGTGATTATTTTGAATTTGAGCCGACGTCATCTCAAAAAATTATTGAGGAATTGCGGGAATCTCCTTTAAAGATAAAGCAAAAGGTTGTAAAATTGTCACAGGATAGGCTTGGGATATATTTCAACAGCAACATTATAAGAAGTTTAGGCATAAAGAAAGGGGAAGAAATATACGTTTCTGTTCCGGATAAAAAACATATTCTAATTGAATTGGAAAATTAAATCTGTTGGGAAAAATCAGATTTTGCGGATGAAACGCCTGCCTTTGAATAGGCAAAATTTAATGCAAGAAAATTCGTCGTATAATATATCAACATTAACTATAATTCCAACTATTAAAAACAAATCAAAAGATATATATACTATAAAATCGGTTTTCTGTAATTATAAAAATTAGTTACACTACACCAAAAACTTAGGGCTTGGCATGCTCATTTCCATACATTATTCATGATTTTCGCCGTTGATGTCGAAAGAGGTGCGCACTTATGTTTTGTATGCTTGATTTCAAAATAAATTATTCTGTTTGCTGTTCTTCTTTTTCTGCCGAGAGGTGGAATCTTGGCGTTTAAGAGGTACATCAACAGGAACGGGAAGCAGATAGGGCCATATTACTATGAGAATGTCAGGCATGACGGCAAGGTCAGGTCAATCTATCTAGGAAAGACCCCTGATGAGATTCCGAAGCGCAGAATAAGGAAGCCACTTCTTGCATTGATAGTGATGCTCGCGCTTATCCTGATATTCGGCGGCTCGGTCTTCTACATCAAGAACAAGTCTTTCATAGAGCAAAGGGCAAGAGTGGCCCAGGGCGAGCCGAATTTTGCTGTGGACCAGATACTTCTGAAGGTGCTTGTCAGGAGCAAGGAATTGACGTCGAGAGACATCCGCATAATGAACCTTGACGAGCAGCCGATAACTATTAAGCTTGATGTCGAGGGCCTTTTTGACATAATAAGCGCGGATACAAGCGAATTTTTCCTGAAGCCCGGCCAGACCAGGACGGTCTCCCTCAACTTTTCTTCCTATGTGCCTTCCCAGAACATCGAGCAGCAGCCCGGGGTCTACATCGGCAAATTCATCGTGGAATCCCTGAAGGCAAGGAAGGAGATACCGATAATTGTCGAGATCGAGACAAAGAACGTCCTGTTCGACACGAACCTCAATCCCGTGGCTTTGGAAAGGAGGGTGAAGCAGGGGGACCAGACCATAATAGAGGTCAGGCTCTTCAACCTTGAAAGCGTTGATGTGGTGAACGTCGACATGGAGTATTTTGTCAAGGACATAAACGGCAACACGATCGTGACGGAGAGCGAGACGGCCGTTGTCAAGACCCAGGCGTCGTTCTTCAAGACCGTCACTATCCCGAAAAGCCTGAAGCCAGGCACGTATATCTTTGCCGCGCATTCAAGATTCGGGAATTCCATAGGGACTGCAAGCTACATTTTCGAGGTGACTGACAGGACCCAGTCTTCCGGCGAGCCTCTGACGTTCATCCAGTTCTGCAGGAATGACCTGTTATGCATGGGGCTCTCGCTGGTCACGCTGCTGCTGCTATTCTCGCTGATAGCTTATTTCTATTTCTACATAGGGGCTTTCATTTACGACAAGATAGGGGACATCTTTGAGGTCGTCGCAAAAAAGACCCCGGAGGAGAAGATAGAGAGCGAGACCCTCAAGCTGAAGACCGAGAAGGCGAAGCTTGAGCTTGAAAAGAAATTCACGGAGCTTGATGAGGAAAAGAAGGAATTATCAGAGCAAAAAGCCAGCTTGCTGAAAAAGGTTGCGGGTTCAGTCTGGAATTCTATTCTGGCCAAATCCGGCCTGGTTAAGTTGCTGGAGAATATCCAAAGAAAGAATCTGGAAAGGCAAATGAGGAAGAAATCCACTGAAAAATTCAGCGTCATGGAAGAGAGCAAAAAAGTGCTCGAAGAGCAAAAAAAGGAAAGGGAGCTGCTCACGAAAAAGATAGGGGAAGAAAAAAGGAACTTCAGGCAGCACCTCACGGAGCAGAGGCAGAGGCTGGAAGAGGAGGAAAAAATCACGAAACTGCTGGCAGGCGATTCCGCGAGGAAACAGATTATCCAAGAAGTCAGGAAGAAGCCAAGATTATCAAGGAAGGAAGAGACAAAGCTGCTGAGGATACGGAAAGCCAGGATTGAAAACCTGCAGAAGCAGCTTAAATCCCTGGATTCCCAGATATCAGCGATGGATTCCATAGTCGGGCATTATGAGCGGCAGGATGAGGCAGATAGTGCGAAGCTAGGTAGGGCAAGGGAGCGTTACAGGGCATTTGAAAATGAGTTGAGAAAAAGGCAGGACATGCAGAATGCCCTTGGAGCTGAAGCTGAAAAGGCAGAAGCCGAGTACAGGGCGAAGCTGGCGGCATGGAAGGAAAGCCTGTCAAAGTATAGCCGGGAATCCTCGGCCAGGAAAAAGGAATTCTACGCGCGGCTGTCGGAAACTGAAAATGAATCGTTTAGAAAGCTCAATGAGGACATGGACAGGGCAGGCAAGTCCTCGGACGCCGGCATGCGCAGGCTCAGGAAAGGCGAGATAAAGGAGCATATCAAGTCAGAGCAGCAGGAATTTGAGGCTGCTGAGAAATCCCGTGAGCAGGATTTGATTAACGGAAAAAATGACATCGATGCCTCTTATAGGGGCAAGAAACAGGATATCAGTTCAAAGATACAGGAGCTTAACAGCCAGATTATGCGCATAAAGCTGTCCATCGGCTCTGCGCCGCAAGCCGGCTCGTCTTCTTCAAAAAGGATAGTCCAGCTCAGGGAGCAGCTGAACAAGCTTGCTTCCAGCAGGAATGCCATAGCTGAAGAGTTGAAGTCTTTGGAATTAAGCATGGCTTCTTACGGAAAAGTATCCCAGATAGAAGCAGAGGTTTTGGCCGAAGAGAAAGCTGAAATTGCGGCAAAGCCGGAATCATCGGGGCTGTGGGCTAAGCTTCCCAAATTCAGGGAATTGGCGGATTCTATAAGGCAGAATGCCATGCAGAAGCTTCGCAGGAAGAAGCCGGAACAGCCGGCTGCAGCTCAAATCGCGGAGCAGCAGCCGCAGGAAATTGAGGAAAAGGAAGACGAGCCGAAGAAGGCAGATCCCAAGGGCAGCACCGATAAATTTCTGGCAGAAGTCGATGAGGATATTGAGGCGTATCCTGACAAGGAAGTGCAGAAATGCTATGAATTGATTAAGGATTCCTATAAGACTTATAAGAAAAACGACGTGGAAAAAGCAAAAGGTATTTACACTGATGCTCTCAACATTTACTCAAAGCTCGACTACGAGGGCAAAAAGCAGGTTTACAGGAAGCTGACAGACCTGTACAACATGCTGTTAAATGAGAAGTCAAATGAGAAATGATTGGCGTCATTCTATAGTGGCTGTTTGGCATTCTGAAGTTGCTTTAATTCAATCCGTCGCTTCGCGGCATTAAAAAATCACTCAGAGGATTTATCAAAAAAATTGCAATTACTGATTAGAGATTGTTTG
>JACOZO010000099.1 GCA_016181325.1 Candidatus Woesearchaeota archaeon
GAAGGTAGGTATCCCATTCACTCCAGAAATCCACTTAGTTTTATAAATTTATCAGCTTGCAGTAGCCAGATTCAGGCAGTTTGGGCTGCTGTAGGCGTTTCCGTGCTGATTTTGCCTTCACTCCGCGAAGTGGCATACTTCCACACTTCTATGATGATCCCGCCGGCGCTGGATATAAGCATTATGGTGAAGAACTGGGCTATGGTCAAGGGCGCCATGTCAAGATATTTCCCTATAGACACTATGAATATTGAGGATGCTATCACAGCCACCGAAGCGGCAACAGCCAGCACGAGGTACTTGTTCTTGAATATCCCTACCTTGGATATAGGGTATATTGTTGACCTGCACGTGAAGGCCTGGTAAAGCTCGAACATGCTTATCGTCAGGAATGTCGCCGTCTGCGCAACCAGGAGGTCAGCCTGCTGTCGGTAGTAAAACCAGCTGAATACTGTCAGGGCGGCAGCAGTCATGACAATCGGATAATATATGATGAACGCCCTCAGGTCCCTGTATATGGGCTCGTCCTTTCTTCTGGGCTTCCGTGCCATGGCGTTTGGCTCAAAAGGGTCGGCGCTAAGCGCAAGAGCAGGCAGCCCGTCCGTGACAAGGTTTATCAGCAGTATCTGGGTGGCTGTCATCGGCAACGGCATGCCGAACAGTATGCCGAAGAAGATTATCAGCACCTCAGCTAGGTTCCCGGATATCAGGAACGCGAAGTATTTCTTGATGTTGCTGTAAGTCCCCCTTCCCTCCTCGACAGCATTCACTATGGAGGCGAAATTGTCGTCAATGAGTATCATCGCTGATGCCTCTTTCGAGACGTCAGTGCCGGTTATGCCCATTGCAATGCCTATGTCCGCCTTTTTCAGGGCAGGGGCGTCGTTGACCCCGTCGCCTGTCATTGCGACGATGTGGCCCTTCTTCTTGAGCGCATCGACTATCTTTATCTTGTGCTCCGGATTGACCCTTGCGTAGATGGCTATGTCATCCACAATGCCGGATATGTCATCCATCTGCTCAAGCTTTTCACCGGTTATGGAATTGCCGTCAAGCCCCAGCTCCATTGCTATAGCCCTTGCAGTTTTCTCATGGTCTCCGGTGATCATGACTATCTTTATCCCGGCCTTCCTGCATTTCTCTATTGCTGATTTCACCTCCTTTCTCGGGGGGTCAATCATGCCCTGCAGCCCCACGAATATCATGTCCTTTTCAGGGGCCTTGGAATTTTTCTTGCTGATTGGATTATAGGCAAATGCCAGCACTCTCAGCGCCTGCTCCGCAAATTTGCTGTTTGTATCGAGTATTTGTTTCCTGTCCTTCGGCGTAAGCCTCCTGACCTTGCCGTTGGCATTGATAAAGGAGCAATTTCTCAGCAACACATCAGGCGCGCCCTTTGAATATGCGATTTTACCCTTGCCTGACCTGTGGATTGTGGTCATCATCTTCCTCTCGGAAGTGAAGCCGATTTCGTCTATTCTCGGGAATTTTTCAATAAGATCTTTCTTTGGCATGCCCGCCTTTGCAGCGCTGACAATCAGGCAGCCTTCTGTCGGGTCTCCGATGACCTTGCCGTCCTTCAGCTCAGCATCGTTGTTTAGTGCCCCAATCCTCAAAATCAGCTCTATTTCCCTGGTTCCTATTTTCCTGCCGTCTGCCTGGAATTCCCCAATTGCGTCGTAGCCGGAGCCGGTGACGTCTATTATTTTTCCGTTTGCAAAAATTCTCTTTACAGTCATCTGGTTCAGGGTCAGCGTTCCTGTCTTGTCGGTGCATATCACTGTCGTTGAGCCGAGCGTTTCCACGCTTGGCAGCTTCCTTATCAGGGCGTGCCTCTTCAGCATCCTGGTGGTGCCTATTGCAAGGGATATTGTCACTACGGCAGGCAGCCCTTCAGGCACGGCGGCGACGGCAAGCGCTATCGCGGTTATGAACATCTCCCTTGCCTCCCTGAAGAATTCCATGAAATTCAGCGCTTGCAGGTGGCTGATTGCAGCCGGATTTTTGAGGACAGACAGCGCGAATACGACAAAGCACACGGCCAAAGTCGCCACTCCAAGCCATTTGCCGAGCTGGTCAAGCTTCTGCTGCAATGGGGTTTTTTCCTTCTCGACTTCCGATATCAGTTTTGCTATCCTGCCTATCTCGGTTTTCATCCCGGTGCCGGTCACGACAGCCTCCCCCCTTCCGCTGGTCACTATAGTGCTTGAAAACACCATGTTCTTCCTGTCGGCAAGCGGAGTGCTCTCAGGCAGCTCATTCATGATCTTCCTTATAGGCAGCGACTCCCCGGTAAGCGCGGCTTCCTGCGTCTCAAGGTTGAACGAAGATATCATTCTTGCGTCAGCAGGCACCTTGTCGCCGGTCTCAAGAAGTATTATGTCTCCCGGCACCAGGTCTTTTGCGTCAATCTTCATCTTCTCGCCGCTTCTTCTTACAGTCGCCTGCAGCGAAGCCATCCTCTTGAGCGCCTCAATGGCCTTTTCCGCCTTGTATTCCTGGATGAACCCGAGTATTGCTATCAGGACAAGTATTACGCTGATTACAATTGCATCAATATACTCTTTGAGAAGTGCAGAAATGACCGTTGCAGCAATAAGTATCCATATCACGATGCTCTTGAACTGCGACAGGAATATCACAAGCGGCGAAACCGGCTTTGCATCCTTCAGCTCATTCGGGCCGTATTGCGCAAGCCTTCTCCTTGCCTCTTCCCGGCTTATGCCCCTCGGGCCTGTAATCAGGTCCTGCATTACATCTTCCGTCTTTTTTGCATGATGCATTTAGCTGCCTCTTTTTTGGATTAAAACAATATTTCTGATTATTATACGTTTCTGTTGATTGAATCGCTTTGAGTATCAATTTTTTCCGCAGCCTTGCTGGATGAAGCCTCTTTCATCTTTATTATGAAATATTCAAGGCAGTCAATTCCGCAGAAAGACGCCTTTTTCTTTGCGTCATCCGGGCCAAGGAGCAGAGTATAATTGCTCTGCCCATAGAAGTTCAGGAAGTTTGAGCAGGTCGCGCAGCTCTTTTCATGCTCCCTCAGCCTTCTTTTTATCTTCTCCTCCATCAGCCTTTTCGTGTTCATGCCGCCGCTGTCTATGTCAGTCTTCAGTCTCATCAATTCCTGATAATTCAATGTGTCTATCAGGTCTTCATACGTATTTGATGTATTAGCCATTTATTGTTCACCTCTCTCGTCGAATTTTACGTACCACTTGTTGGCATTGTCATCAAAGAAAAACACCACATTGTACTTCTTCTTCTCGTCCAGCGCAAAAAGAAGAGGCATGGGAATAGTTGTCTCGTAGCTTGAGCCTCTTTTGTATAGTTTTCTTTTGAACTCTTTCATTATACTTATATTTTAACTTATTTATTTACTTATATTTAAGATTTATGATTTTGATGGAATACAATTTAATAGAAATATACTTATTTTTTAGCTTATTTATATACTTATTTAAATTAAGGATGAGTTTGTCACAAATGAATTACTTCAAAAAAACGTAACTGTTTAGTCTTCTGAAGTTACTATAATTTATTCCATCGCTTCGCGACATAAGAGTCACTCGGCAAAATTTTTACTGCCAAGAAAATTTTGCCTCGAATCTGTATCAATAAATGGCGAGGCGGAGCGTGTGGCACGACAGCGACGCCGAGCACTAGATATGCCGAAGGCGGAATGAATATTTATAATAAAAAGATTCACAAAGCTAAATAACTACAAAAAAACATAAATCTTATTAAGTTATCAAATCCAAAAGCCATCCACCTTGTACCGCTCAAAATCCCCGATTGCAAAATGGATTAGGAATTGGGCCACTGCCACTTACCCAAAGACAAAATACTGGGAAGGCGTTCATGCCTTTAGAATCAAGGCCATTTTTGTCTTGCTATCATTGGTTTATGCAGGAGTTCTTGCAGCATACCTTATTTTCGCAGAAAGCAAAGTCGCTGCTTTGCTGCTGATGGCCTTCTTTGTCTTTATTGGCATGAAGCCATTGAGGGGCCTTGCCGTCTCAATCGGCCTTGCGACATTCCAGAAAGGCATAGGCTTCCTGGGCTTCCTGAATTTTCCTGTTTTTGCGGTCTGCTTTTCCATAACAATGCTGCTGTGGATTTACAGGGAGGCTATCCATCTGAAGAGATTCAGGAGGACAAGGCTTGACATATGGGTGCTGCTTTTCTTTTCAATTACAGTTATTTCCACGCTGATCCACATGCAGGCCCCCACATTTGCCGACAAGGAAACATTGTACCCAATCCTGCAATTGGTTTCATTGTCGATGGTCATAGGGATATTCATGTTTGCAAGAGAGCTGCTGGATACAAGAAGGGAGATAAGCTACATCATCTTGAGCATAATGCTTGCAGGGATTCTTGTCAGTTTGTTAGGGTTTATTGATGCCAATTTCAGCCTCAATCTGTTCAACAATGATTACATCAAGCCCTTCAAGGAGATCCTCGGCTACAAGCTGGGCGTTGACAGGATAATGTCAACATTCGACAATCCCAATCTTCTTGGAATGTACCTATTGTACATCCTGCCATTGTGCTTCTACCTTGCCTATGACGAGAATGAATGGCCCAAGAAGTGGATGATGGCCATTGTTTCAGCATTCCTGCTGTACATCCTTTGGCTTACCCAGGACTTCTCGTCATGGATAGCATTGTCTTACGGCATCGGGCTGATATTGACAATTAACATCTACAGGTTTGTCAGAAAGTGGTATGTAATTGCCGCAATAATGATGTTTGTAAGTCTTGGCACATTTTTGTTCCTGTCAGACACGACCAGGTGGGAAGGCAGGTTCCACATACTCTGGCCGACTGCAATAAAGATTTTTGGGGAAAACCCGTGGCTTGGGGTTGGCATGGGAAATTACTACGCGCACTACAAGCAGCTTTCCGCTTTTGACTGGAATTTCGCATTCCACGCCCATAATCTCTACCTCCAGGTCCTGGCGGAAAGGGGCATTTTCGCATTCATATTCTTCGGGGGCATACTGGCAACGTTCCTGATCAGCAAATTAAAGCATCTTGTCCTGAAAGCAAAGTCAAACTATCTTGTGACATCATTGCTGCTTGCCGTGATTGCCACGCTTGTATCGGGACTGATGCAATACTCTTTCTCATGGATTGGCCTGGAGATGCATTTCTGGCTCTATCTGCTGATTACGATAGGCGTGATAGAGAAGCATATCAGGCTGGATATTTAGCAGCAGAAAGGCAGCGTTCAAAATGTAGGTTAGCAGCTTTGAAGTCGAGCCTTGTTACAAATCACGCAAAAAGAGTTGAGGGGGTTGCCCCCTACGGGGCTTCAACGATACTTTCATATTAACAGCACAAGGCTCGAAGCTGCTAACCCTTGCGAAGCAAGATTTTGAGCGCTGCCGCAGAAAATCAAATATTTATAAACACAAGCAAAACAATTCCAATAATGAGCAAGATTGCCTTAATCTCCTCAAAGCTCGACCTGGCATCATTGAACATAAGAAGCAATTTGATTTCCAATTGTAATTTTCAAAAGATTGGCAGTAAATTTGATGGCAATGAAATTCTTGAATTAAAAATCAAGGAGAATGTCATAAATATTTATTTGATAAATGAAAAGCTCATTCATGCCGAAAATATTGACAAGAAAATTGATGCGGATTATTTCATTTTCATCTCGAAGCACGTCTCAAAAGAGAACACCCCTGCTTTCACAGTCCATCCCATAGGCAACTGGGGCAAAGCTGATTACGGGGGAAAAGACCTGACTCTGTGCCCATCTTCAGCCTTATTGCTGAAAAGCATGTTTCTCGGATTGTTGAAAAGCGGAAAGGAAAGGAATGATTTTCAGATAACAATGGAAGCCACCCATCACGGCCCTTTCCTTGAGAAGCCAGTCCTATTCATCGAGATAGGCAGCACTGAAAAGGAATGGAATGACCCAATCAACGGGAAAATAATTTCAGACGCAATAACCGGCGCAATAGGGAATCTTGATTTTGATAATAAAAATAATATTGATGATTTGAAAAATGGTGATGCGCAAAAAACTGCCATTGGGATTGGAGGCACCCATTACTGCAATAATTTCATAAAGATAATTCAAAGAAATGACATCGCATTCAGCCACATCTGCCCCAAGCACATGCTCGGAAGCTTCAATAAGGAAATTCTTGAAGAGGCATTAAGAAAAACAAAGGAGAAAGTGGATTTTGCTGTTCTGGACTGGAAAGGGCTTGGAAAGGAGAAGCGGAAGATTATATATTTGCTGGATAAAGTCGGTTTAAAGTATGAGAGAAATGATGTTTTGCTGAAAAATTGAGTTGTAAGCTTATTTTGCTGAAGCTTATTGATTAGAAAACTCGCTTTCCACTTCCCCAACTTCTTGCTTTAATGCTCTTAATTTTCTCTCTAAAAGGCCTCTTTCCCTCACAATGTCTCCAAATACTCTTGTTTGGAGTTTCCTTATTTCTGAAACTATCGCATTTATTTCTCTGTCTTGGACCGGAAACCCATTCAAAAAAATATTTATTGCATCATTAGTTCTTCTTACAGCTCCTTCTTCTATACCGAATCCTGCTTCCCCTCTGCTTAGGGCCCTTAGGTTATTCATAATAAAACTAAGGATTTTCCTTCTAACACTAATTTCGTTATTAAGCTTAATTTTTATTGCTCTTTGAGATAGCTGGTTGAATAACTCGAATAGTTTCCTCGCCTCCCCCTCAAGGACTGTTTCTTCATGAAGGATTTCTCGATCAGTATGCAATGTAGCCCTATCTTCTTCAATTTCCTTTCTTTCTAATCCTATTCTGCCCTTCCTGTTCCGAAAATATCT
>JACOZO010000100.1 GCA_016181325.1 Candidatus Woesearchaeota archaeon
TTTTATAGCGCTGTCAATTCCTTTATTGCGGCATTACTCGTCCCGCATTGGACGAGATTTATACCAATGCTGCCGCTTTACTGGAAAAGATGCGGCTGTTGTTTTTCCACACATTTTTTGGGGAAGGAAAAACGACGGAAATAAGAATAAAATTTTTCATTGTCCCGGATGGATACAAAAAAGCTAATGAAAATCGCCCAGTTTTTATTATTAAAAATATATTACCCTTATTATTTGCTGTAAATCTTCGTCAGCAGGTCAGACTTTGTAATCAGGCCAACCAATCTGCCGCTTTCGGACACAAGAACAAGAGGATAGTGCTTGAGAAGCGAGGACACGACATTTACTGAAGAATCCCTTGATATCACAGGAGGGGCTTCGCGCATTATTGCAGTGACATCATTGCCTTTTGAGTTCAGCACAGCATCAAGCAAAGTTGATTCTGACACAAGGCCTATTGCCTTGTGGTCGTCAATGACAGGAAGCTGGGAAATCTTGTGCTTCTTCATCTTCTCAATGGCATTCCTTATGCTTTCACCCGGGCTTATGCTCACTATCCTGTCATTCATTATCTCATGCGCCTTGACCTCGCGCTTCTTCTGGAGGCTGTCAAGGGCATTGAATATTTTGGTTGCGTTTGAATAAGTGGGATCAAGCCTTCCGGATTCCACCTTTGCTATAAGTGACTGGGACACATTTGCCCTTTTGGCCAGCTCTGTCTGGGTCAGATTGAGGGTTTTCCTTACCTTCTTTATCTCGTCTATCTCGTATGCCATGATTCGTTGAGGAATATATCCTGTATATAAATATTCCTATTAGAATATAAGAATATTCAATTCCCGGGAATATTATTCCAATAGGAATACTTTAGGCAAAAACTTATATAACCTTTTGCAACCACTCCCCTAAAACAACACGTTGAGGTGGTATTATAATGGCAAAAATCGAATATTTCACGTCTGAAAGCGTAACTGAGGGGCATCCTGACAAGATATGCGACCAGATCAGCGATTCTATCCTGGATACTTTGATGGTGCAGGACCCTTATTCAAGGGTTGCCGTCGAATGCCTCACGACGACAGGGCTTGTCGTTGTTGCGGGAGAGGTAACAACGCACGGCTACGCGGACATACAGACATTAGTAAGAAGGACTTTGAAGGAAATCGGCTATACCAATCCTGAGTTCGGCATTGACTGCAATGATGCAGGGGTGCTTGTCAGCATACACGGGCAGAGCACGGACATCGCGCAGGGCGTGAATGAAGGCGCGAACAAGGAGCAGGGCGCCGGCGATCAGGGAATGATGTACGGATTTGCCACGAACGAGACTCCGGAACTTATGCCATTGCCGATCATGATGGCCCACAGGCTGACAAGCAGGATGGCAGAAGTCCGAAAAAACGGTGTTGTGAAGGGACTCGGTCCCGACGGAAAATCGCAGGTCAGCATAGAATACCACGACGGGAAGCCTGCAAGACTGAGCGCAGTGGTGCTTGCGCAGCAGCATACAGAAGACATCTCTGAGGAGAAGCTTAAGGAAGAACTGTTTGAAAGGGTGATTAAGCCTGTATGCGGGCAACTGATGGACAACAACACAAGGGTTTTCATAAATGCGACAGGAAAATTCGTCATAGGCGGCCCTGAGGGAGATTCAGGCGTCACAGGCAGGAAGATCATAGTCGATACTTATGGGGGCATAGGAAGGCACGGCGGAGGCGCTTTCTCAGGGAAAGACCCAAGCAAAGTAGACAGGTCAGGAGCCTATGCGGCAAGGTATGTTGCAAAGAACATAGTCGCAGCCGGGCTTGCTGACAAGTGCGAAGTGCAGATCTCTTATGCAATAGGCGTTGCAAAGCCAACTTCTGTGAATGTTGACTGCTTCAGCACGAACAAGATTCCGGAAAGCAAGATTGTCGAGCTTGTCAACAAACACTTTGACCTGAGGCCGAGGGCTGTGATTGAAACATTGAACCTGAGAAGGCCTATCTACAGGAAGACTGCCGCATACGGACATTTCGGCAGGAATGACCCTGACTTCACATGGGAAAGGACGGACAAGGCCGAGCTTTTGAGGAAAGACGCAGGGCTTGTAGAAAGGGAGATGGTGATTTAGCTTTCAAGCTATTTATTCTCCTCTTTTTCTTACTGGAAAAGTCATGCATCGCGGCCCCCCTCTTGAAGAAAACATTTCATAGTGCCTTTTAACGGGAAATTGAAGTACCCTGATTCCATGTTTTTTTTTTTTTTTTTCCAGACTTTCAAAGCCTATTTCTGTCAGTATATCAGGCCTAAAATCTTCTATAATCACAACCCTATTTTTGTCCAGATTCAAAGTATTTCCTAGAAGCAGGAGGTGACTTAGCAGATAATCAGAAGAATAGTATCTTTGGGCTTTTGTTAAATCCCTGTTTATTCCTATTATTGCGTAACCCATTGCTGCCAGCATATCTGCAACTGGCTCTGTATGCTCTGCTATCACAGCCCCATCTGCCTTATTTGTAACCATTCTTGCGAGAGAGGCATTATAAAGTACCGTGTCCTCACCGACAAAATTGAAAAAATAATCAATATGTTTCCCTAGGTTAATTCCAATAATCTCGATTCCCAGCTTTCTTTCCAGTTCAGCGAAATCGCTTTGATTTCTTGAAACTATGCCTATGACCCCATCGCTTACAAACTCACCGCCTTTAAACGCCACATATTGGACAGGCAGGCCTAACACAAGGCTAAACATCCCCACAAGATTGGAATAGGCGTTCCCTGAATAATAATCAGCCTCGTGCAGTGCCTCATATGATGCAAAAAAAGTGCCGTTGCCCAGAAAGCCGCAGTCACGGGCATAGCCGGCTAATTGGCCTGCATTCGGCTCACCAAGGTCAATTATTCTTATTTTTTCACCATTCCAGCCTCTTCTTTCAAGCGCTTCTCTTTCATGAGCACATAGAAAAATATTGGTTTTTACACCTTGCCCGGCAAGAAATTGGGCAAATTCAGGAATCCCGCTTGAAGCTGAAGACAGGTAAACTTCATCTAATTTTGAGATATCTGAAGTTGTGTGCAATTTAGCCTTCCATCACCAACTTTCAAAGATATATTGAATATCACGATTAAACTGTTTGCTTATAAATCTTTATATTTTTTGCCATCATTTTAACCCTACAATCTCCTCAAAAATTCATCATAAGGCCTGCTGTTTTTTATTTTTGATATCAGCATGGTATCAGGCTCGACAGGCTTGGTCATCTCCTCCGGGCTTAATATCCTGCTCAAATCGCTTTCTTCAATATCCTGCTCAAATCGCTTTCTTCAATAAGTCCATATTTTAAAATAATCTCCTTGATTGTCTTGTTCTCCCTTATTGCCTCTTTCACGATCCTGGAAACGGCCTGATAGCCCAAATAGGGATTCAGCGCAGTTGCCGTTGCAGTGCTCTTCTCCAGCAATTCCCTGCATCTTTGCCCGTCTGCCTTTATCCCGTCAATGCATAACTCCCTGAACATCTTTAAGGCGTTTGCAAGCATTTTCATCGACTGCAGAATGTCGTAGGCAATGACAGGGC
This sequence comes from Candidatus Woesearchaeota archaeon, assembly GCA_016181325.1. GTDB lineage: Archaea > Nanobdellota > Nanobdellia > Woesearchaeales > GW2011-AR4 > JACOZO01. Next base: position 3,560 of record JACOZO010000100.1, read on the forward strand.
ACATCACGTTCAATTCCAGTATGCTGTATTGGGCAGCCAGTTCGATTGTCTTGTCTTTTCCCATCACGTCGTAGCATACCATAATGACGCATTCCGGAATGCTGGGGTTTATTTTGCCGGGCATTATGGAAGAGCCAGGCTCGACATCAGGCAGGATGATCTCGGCGATGCCTCCTTTAGGGCCTGAATTTAATATGCTTAGATTGTTGGATATCCTGAACATGTCCATGGCAAGCATCTTTAATGCGCCTGAGAACGAGACAAAGCAGTTGTAATTCTGGGTCAGTTCAATAAGATTATTGGAAGTCTTAAAATTTATATTCAGCAACTGGCTTAGGCTCCTGACTATCGTCTTGTGGAATTCCGGATGGGCTGTGATGCCGGTGCCGACTGCCGTTCCGCCGATTCCCAGCTCCTTCAATTCCTCTGCTGCATTCGATATCCTTTCAACGGATTTTGCTATTGAGACGGCATAGCTTTCAAATTCCTGCCCTAAAGTTATCGGGACGGCATCTTCCCAATGAGTCCTGCCGACTTTCAGTATTTCCCTGAACTCGTCCGATTTTTTCCTCAGTGAACTCCCGAATTTTTTTGATTCGCCGACCAATTCCTCCAAAAGCAGCAAGATTGCGATTCTTGTTGCTGTCGGAATGACGTCATTCGTGCTCTGCGCCATGTTCACATGATTGTTTGGATTGGCAATGTACTGCCCCAGCCTGCCGCCAAGGATTTCCGTTGCCCTGTTGGCGATGACCTCATTCATGTTCATGTTGAATGGAGTTCCTGCCCCGGCCTGGTATACATCAAGAACAAACTCGTCGTCGAATTTTCCGGCAATGACCTCATCGGCAGCTTTGACTATGGCATCCCCTAATGCCTTATCCAACTGCTTCAACTCCATGTTCGAGATTGCCGCTGCCTTCTTGACTGAGGCAAGGGAGAAAAGGAATTCCCTGTGGGCTTTTATCCCGCTTATCCGGAAGTTTTCTTTTGCCCTTTTGGTAAAAGAGCCGTAATAGGAGTTTAGGGGGACCTCTACTTCTCCAAGAACGTCTTTTTCGGTTCGGAATTGGTTCATAAGGAGGGGAAAGATATTAGTTTTAAAAGGGTTTTTGTTGAAATCAGAAATATTCATGGCTTGAATGAAGAAATAATATTATACATCTACGGTAATTTTTATATTTTCAAAATTTACCCTTGGGATTAATCTATGCCGCCCCTCATCAATTTTTTGCAGTTCTATAAAATTATTATCTTTCAAAACTTTTAGGTCAGTGTTAACACTTTTTAAATCTCGTTTCAGCAATTTTGAAAGTTCATAGACAGATTGAGGTTTTTTATGCCTTACTGCTGATAATAATTCCAATCTTCGCGTGGTTAATACATTCCTTAACCCGTCTATGCTCTCAAAACTTACTCCTATATTAGGCTCAATTTTTTGACCTTTCCTTGTTTTTCCAAGAGCTTCTGCAAAATCTCTCAAAACTTCTTTGGTAGATCTAATACTTAGTTTGATAACCTTAGATACATTGTGTTGTTTTTTTGGACTTTTCGTTTTGTTCATCGTGTTCATCCTCAATAGTCTTTAACTGGATATTTTAAAGTTTGTTCCGTGCAATTAAAGCTTTATTCCCAGTTTCAATAAGTCTTCTTCAAAGTCGCTAATCAACTGCCATTCATCCTTAAATTCGTAGTTTTTACGCTTGTCTTTGATGTGCTTATGGTGTCCATGTCCCATGTAATTGTCGTATCTTACTAAGTTTTTTCCGTCTCTAACATAAGCCAGCGAATATCTAACACCTTCTTGATATTGCCGGGTTTTTCTGACTTCCTGTATTTTTATATCAACTATGTCTCCATTGTCTTTGATGTGCTTGTGGGAGAAGATGTCTTGGATGACAAAAGATTCTTTGGTCTCTTTTTTCATTTTTACCTCCTTTCATTTTTACCTCTTTTTATCCAAGCAAATCCCCTATTGATATAGGGTATTGGATACCATATATATAAACTTTGCGGTTTTTAAAAGGTTTGGGATATTATTGAAATCTTTTTCCCATACAAAGTGTGGAAAAACTTCGTCCGAGGAGTAAATTTTTTTGGCTAAAGTTCATTTAAATAAGCGAAGCGATACATCAAGAATGTATATTATGGCGAGAAAACCGTAACAATAAGTTTTATATTATTATGTTGATTAATTAAACATTATGGGTAAAAAGAAAACAGAATCTAATTTCCTTTACAGCCATAATCCAAACGGAATGTTCAAATTATTGTGGGGCACATTAGAAAATAGCGATAATGCTGAGGTTCTTTTAGAAATTGATGAAACTGAATTAATGAATCTAGAGAAAGAAAGGTTTGGAATATCAAGAGATAAATTAGTTTTTATTGGGATGGCAAATTTATCAAAATATTATTGGTGTGCGTGGCAATATTATCTTAAATCAAAAAAGAATGAACAAGAATTCTTTTTAGCATATTTTCAAGATAGATTAAAATATTCAAAAGAACTAGGAATGCTAAAGAAAATTCCAAAAAATGAGAAGGAAATATTAAGGATAGGAGATGAGATTAATTTTAAGCAAATTCAGAACCTTTTGGATAAAAAACAAGTTATAAATTCATCTAATGAGGCTAAAGAAGAAATTATGGAACTTCTCAAGAAAGAAGATGACCCACTTATTAAAGGATATTATCACCAAACATTATATGCTGAAAATTATCCCTCTATAAGATGGAATTTTAGATATAAAGATATTGCAATCCTAGGAATTCCCGACGGAATTACAGATGATTTCGTCTATGAATTTAAATACACCTCCAAAAAACGTTATTTTTCACATACATTAAGAACAGCTCGACTTCAAGCGGATTTTTATGGGCATTATTTTAATAAGCCTAAGAAAAAAATTCAAATCTATTGTGAAGAAGAAAACAAAGTCCATACTTATTTTGAAAATGTCGACAACAAGGAAATTTTAGAATTATTGGAAAAATGGACTCAAATGATAGATGGCAAACTTCCTGTAAAACCACAATCATGGAAGTGCACTAAATGTGAATTCAAAGATGAATGTATCCTTATAAAATCTTAAAGGTTTTCTCGCCCTTATCCGTTTTAGCCTAAAAAATTATTGAGTTTAGTACAAATTATAAGAAACAATCCAACCTTTAATTTATCACATATTGTGCAAAATAATAGAAACCCCTAAACCTTCCTAACAACCCCGCTCTCAACCGCTGCCTTCTTCACTGCCTCAGAAACAGCAGGGACGACATTCTTGTCCAGTGTATATGGCAGTATCTTGTCTTTCTTCGGAACAACACAGCCGGCAAGCGCATGAGCGGCGGCTATCTTCATCTCGTTGTTTATTTTCATGGCGTTTGCGTCCAATGCTCCCCTGAAAACTCCGGGGAATCCAAGCGAATTGTTCACCTGGTTGGGAAAATCGCTTCTTCCCGTGCCTACAATGGCGGCAAATTTCAAGGCTTCATCAGGCATTATCTCAGGTATGGGATTTGCCATTGCAAGGACAATGGCATCCCTGTTCATTTTTTTGATATCATCGGAATTGAGCAGATTGGCTTTTGAAACCCCTATGAAGACGTCAGCGCCTTCCAGGGCATCCTTTAATGTGCCTGCTTTTCTCTGCCCGTTCGTGCATTTCACCAGCTCCTTCTTGAAGCTGTTTAAGTCCGGCCTTCCGTCATAAATTATGCCCCTGCTGTCGCACAGAATTATCTCTTTTACTGGAGTGCATATGTTCTTGTCAACCCCGATGCACATAAGCAGCTTTGAGACGGCTATTCCAGCTGCCCCTGCGCCGTTTATCACTATCTTCAGGTCCTCGGGATTCTTTTTTACAACTTTGGACGCATTAAGCAATGCAGCCAAAACAACTATGGCAGTGCCATGCTGGTCGTCATGCATAACCGGGATTCCGATGTCAAGCAGCGCCTCTTCTATGCCGAAGCATCTTGGGGCTGCAATGTCCTCAAGGTTGATGCCGCCGAAGACAGGCTCTATGTTCTTCACAATGCTGATGATCGCATCATCATCCTGGGTCTTTATGCAGATCGGGAATGCGTCTATATTGGCTAATTCCTTGAAAAGAACGCATTTGCCTTCCATAACCGGGATGGAGGCCTCTGCCCCTATATTGCCAAGCCCCAAAACAGCGCTGCCGTCTGTCACGACAGCGACAGAATTAGACTTCATCGTGTATTTGTAGACATCGCTCGGATTAGAATGAATCTGTTTGGAAACTTCTGCGACTCCGGGAGTGTAGACAATGCTCAGGTCGTTCTTTGTCCTGACGGCGACTTTTGAGCTTACTGCCAGCTTGCCCCTGTTTTCCAGGTGGAGCTTCAGGGATTCGCGGTTCAAGTCCATTTTATCCACAAAAGAAAGAATCAATGGCGCTTATTTTAAACCTTCCTCTTCCTCTCTGCATCCAGCACCTTCTTTATTGCGGAAATATACAAGGATTCGCGCATGTTGCAGTTGTAGTTATAGCACACTTTTGAAAGTTCTGTCACAGCCTGCTCCATCTTCTCCCTGAGCTTTTTGAGCACTTCTTCCTCGCTCCACCGCTCATTTTTGAGGTTCTGCACCCACTCGAAATAGCTCACAATGACGCCGCCGGCATTTGCAAGGATGTCCGGGACAATCCTGATTTTTTTCTTCAATAGGATGTCATCAGCTTCTGTTGTCACGGGGCCGTTGGCCATCTCCAGGATTATTTTGGCTTTTATTTTGCCGGCATTGTTCTTGTGGATTGCATTTTCCATGGCAGAAGGAATGAGCACATCAACTTTTGATTCCAAAAGAGCCTCGTTGCTGACGCCCTTGCTTCCCTTGAAGCCGGCAACGCCGCCGGTCTTGTTTTTATGAAGCATGACCTCTTTTATATTGAGCCCCTTTTCATTGAAAATGCCCCCTTTTGAATCGCTGACAGCCACGACCTTGTATCCCCATTCATCCAGAATCCTTGCAATGTGCATTCCCACATTGCCAAAGCCCTGCACAGCCACGGTGGTTTTCTCCCTGTCCATGCTTAAGCCCTTGATGATATTGTCAAGCACGTAAGCGCCGCCATAGGAAGTCGAGAATTCCCTTCCCTCGCTGCCACCTAACTTTATCGGCTTTCCTGTTATCACAGCCGGGCATTTTTTCCCAATAATCTTCTCATATTCGTCAAGCATCCATCCCATTATTTCAGGGTTTGTGTTGACATCAGGGGCGGGAATGTCCCTTTGAGGGCCTATGAATTCAGCAAGCTGCCTCATGAACGCCCTGCTGACACTTTCAAGCTCTTTTCGCGAGAATTCATGCGGGTTTATCACAACGCCGCCTTTTGCGCCGCCATAAGGAAGGTTTGCGACAGCGCATTTCAGCGTCATTAGAAAAGAGAGTCTCTTGACTTCCTCAAGATTCAGCTCAGGATGGAACCTCAAGCCGCCCTTTGTCGGGCCCCTTGCGTCATTGAACTGCACCCTGTACCCTGTAAAGTACTGGACATTTCCCGAATCAAGTTTCACGGGGAAGCTGAAGACCATCATGCGCCTCGGCACGGTAAGTATGTCTATGTCAGTCTGGTCAAGCTTCAGTGTCCTGGCAACCTTGTCTATATGCCTTGAGCAGTCTATGCAAATATTGTCTTTTTCCATCGTGAATAGGAATGCCAATAAAGAAAAATTAAAATCTATCCTTAAATCTTTAGTTCTTTTTTTAACGCCGCAACATCATAACCCACAATAATCCTGCCGTTTATGTCCGTCACAGGCACCCCGAACTGGCCTGATTTCCTGAACATGTCCTCCCTTGCCTTCTCATCAGCGCCGACATTGATGTCCCTGAACGGAACATTATTCGCCTTCAAAAATTCCTTGGTTTTCTGGCACCATGGGCACGTGAGCGTGCTGTAAACCAGCACACTCGGCTTTTTTGGGGCGGATCTTGACGATTTTCCGGATCTGGAATTTGCTTTCTTTTTTGGCATATTGGACCTCCCTGTTTGTGTTTATAGTTTAAGCCTTGTTTATAATATTTTTGATTGTGGAAGTCTTAATACAAATGTGCATAAAAATCCTTCCTTGATGACCTTCTAAAGCGCCATTTGTCCCTTATCGCAACAATGTATGCCTCGCCCCAGTGCTCGAATTTATGTCGCTGTCGTTGCTTTATCGGAATTGATGTGCGGCTGTCATTTTTCCATACAGCTTTATGAGAGAAAAATGACGGAATTAATAATTAAGAATTTTAATTGCAATTGGGATAAATGAATTAAATGAACTACCCAACCGCAGCAAGCTGCGGGGTATCAAGAGGGACAAAGCTTTTACTGCCGTTGCAAGCAACGGGGTATTAAACCCAAAAAGGAATAAACTATTGATAATCC
>JACOZO010000004.1 GCA_016181325.1 Candidatus Woesearchaeota archaeon
ATCAAAGAAATCAGTGAGTTTCATTGCAGCCAGCCTTATCCATGCCTTCAGCTTTGGCGCATCAGAGAGTATCGCAAGCTTTATCTTCATATCTTTCAGCTTGAATAGGACATAATTCACATGAGGATACGGCTCAAGAAATCCTCCCCTTACCTTCCTGTAAGCCACAATGCCGTTCGCCAGGATCCTGTAATCCACCTTCCCTGTAAGCTGCAGAAGGAACTTCTGGAATATTGTCGAGTCCTCATACCCGTGCTTGTCATAAAGCCCGAACAGGACTTTCATGGCATTTTCCTTGTCAGCATTCAGCCCTGCATCTATCATTGCATCAACGGCAGCCTCGCAGCTGATCTTCTTCATCTTCATGAAATCAATGAGCGTGTTGTCGAGGTCAAAGATTACTGCTTTTATCATGACAATGACTAATGAAGCTGGGTTTAAATAATATTCCCAATATTTAGGCAGCGTTCAAAATCTCACTCCGTTCGGGTTAGCAGCTTCAAAGTTCTTTATATATTAATTCAAGGCTGACATTCCCCGTAAGGGACGTCCCCCTTGTCAGCTTGATATCATCAGTTTAAGGAACTTTGACTTCAAGGCTGCTAACCTACATTTTGAACGCTGCCCCAATATTTAAGAAAAGCTTGACCATAAGCCGTTATAAGGACTTTCAGCCAACAGCATTCACATGGGTCAAATATGAGATAATGACGCTTTTTGTCGCTCTATTCTCGTCTCTATAAACCCGCGGCTCTGCCACAACATGAAGGGAAGTTCCGACTTTCTGGTTTCCATCCTTGATTCTTTTTAGATGATAATGGGGCAAAGCATGGACACCGCTCTTCTCCAAAATTCTCCTTAATCCCTGAACAACAGGATCTCCTTCCGTATAATATGAACCCTCATGGTACGGCACCTGAACCCTCCTGCCTTCAATCTGCAGGTCCAATGACTGCCCTGGGAGTATTCTGGATGAAAATCCCAGCAGCATATATTCAAGTCCCCTCAGGTTTCTTGCAGCAATGTCAGTCATTTGGTCCGTCTGATGGGATGAAGAGCCAAGAAGATAGGCATACTTGTCCCCGGATTCATTGAGATAGACTCTCTTGCCCAATATCTTAACCAAGTGATGCAATGGCAGAAAATCAGGCCTTTGCCCGTGAAAATCATAATTGCTGGCGCTGCTCAATATGCCAGGATCACTCAGGTCGCTGTATCTGGTTATCCCACTGATTTCCGTAGGATCAAAAACTTCAATAGGGCTGCTGGCCGCCATATTAGCAAATTGCTCATATAATGGCTGCCTTTTTATCGGATCATGCTGCCTTTGAACAGCTGCCTGCAGAGAATCTAATCTTAGAACCCTGTCTCTAAGCCTTTGTTGGGCAGGAGATTTTCTTACAATTCTCCCCATATCTATTTCCTTGCTTACTTTCCTCCGAACTGAGCTTGGTCTTTGCCCTTCATAAGGTCTTTTGGTGAATCTTCCCATTATATGGATAAACCTATAATCATTTAAAAATCTTTACAAATTATACCACAATATATACTTTCAAGTATCCTAAATACCCGGCTCTCAGAAAAGCTTAAATACAGATTTCCTGAATACATGCCCGAGGTGATTGACATAGCACACATACAAAAGATATATGCACTTGTAATTGGCGCAGTGCTGGGATTGGTCGGCATCATAGGGTTTTTCAACGCCCCGATACTGGGACTATTCGGGGTAAATACTGCGCAGAACGCCCTCCACATTGCTGGCGGAGCACTTGGCATATGGCTTGCTTTTAAGGGCAGCGGAATGTCCTACAATAAGTGGCTTGGTGCAATAGCCGTTGCTTTGACATTGCTTGGATTCATACCCTACGCAAAAGACCTGTTATTAAGCATCTTTAATATCAATATGGCAATAACCTACCTTCATGCCGCAATCGGCATTGTGAGTTTAGGGGTTGCTTTTGGCATTAAGGAAGGGGCGGCATAATCTATTGCTTTTTTCTTGTTTATTTTTTTCTTACAAAATAGAAAATAACAGAAGGCTGCGTTAGAAACACCATCTTAGGCTTTGTCATCCTGAATATCAAATCAAGCGCCCAGTGCAGCAGCATGCCGTACAGCACCATAAGGAATATCTTGCTGTAAAACGCCAGCGCAGCCAGCACAAGCAAAGCCTCAATTGTATGGAAGGCAAGAAGTGCCCCCTTGTGCCTGAAATAATCTTTTTCTTTTGAGGGAATGACGTAGAAATCATAACATTTCCTAATGCTGAAGTCCTTTGTTTTCAGGATATACCACATGTAATGGTCAAAATCTATGAGAAAGCCCCCTATGAAGACCAGTGCAGCAATCCACCCATAATTAGGATAGAGCAATGCCGCAAGTGCAGTTGAAGTCACAAAATGTACCCAGAGATGAATATGGGTTGCAGCAATATGGTCATATTTAAAGATTGTTGAAGGAAAATTTCCAAACCTATACCTGGGCTTCATCCAAAAATTCGCTTCGCTCATGTTAGCAGCTTCTCGCCTTGTAATTATAAATTAAAAGTATCGGTCAAGCCCCGTAAGGGACATCCCCCTGACCTCTTTTTATGTGATTTGTAATAAGGCTCGACTTTAGGCTGCTAACCCATTTTTTGGATGAAGCCCTATACCTGCCAACGTTTATAAACTGCAGTTTCATTCTGAGAATTGTTATAAAGTAAAATTTTACGGGTAAAAATGGCAGCAATCAAAGTAAAAGGCCATGAATTTGCCGCAGTAGTCATCAAGGACTCTTTCGACAGGAGAGCCCTGCAGTACAAGAACAAGATAATCACGACATTAAGAAAGATTGGCCTGACTGCAGATGACATAGACGTAGAACTGGAGGCTAATGCAGCCAAAAATGCCCCGGCCTCTGCTTCCTGGTACATTGACGGGCACCATCTGCATTTCAGCTACAAGTCAGGCAGGAAATATGTTGAAAATCTCTATATTGTCCTAAAAGTGATAGAGCTTGAGGCCAATGCGCTGCTTGCCGGGCAAAGGACTCAGGAGGAATTCATCAGGGAGTTCTCTGAAGATAAAGATTTTGAACACAAGCGAAAGGAAGCAAGGGAGACTTTGGGAGTTGCCCCGGATGTCCTGGACATCAAGCATATTGATTCAAGCTACAAGGCTCTTGCAAAAAAATATCATCCGGACATGCCGGGGGGAAACGCTGAAAAGTTCAAGAAGATAAACCACGCCCACAAGATATTGAAGAGAGAGCTGCAGTAGATGCGCTTTTAGGGCAAGAGAAATCTCATTCTGAATGATTTCAAAACCAAAAGATTTATATATAAGTTAATAATAATTAGTTATCAATTAATAATAACTAGTGATTAAAATGCCAGAATTAATAGAAAGGAAAAAGGCAGAACATTACCCAACTCTGAATACAGTATTCATGGTAGAAGATACCTTAAAAAACATGGATGAAAGTGTCATTTCAGTTGCTGAACTCAAAAGAAAACTTCCCAAGCAGATAAATCATAACACCCTAAAACTGATTCTTGAATATCTGGAAGAGAGCAATAAAATAGCAGTAACAATGAATGGGATTACATGGATTCATAACACAAGCCCAAAATTGAGAAAAGCAATAAAAGAAGGCCTTGAATTATGAAAAAAGTAAGGGTAATATTTTCTCCGGAAGCTGAAGAAGTGTACGGACATCTTAATGAAGTTGCCCCAAATTCAAAAGTTGATAGGTCAATTTTAAACGCTATTAACAAAAAAGTAGAATTGATTAAAGCCAATATTCATTACGGAGAGCCGATTGCAAAAAAACTTATTCCGGAAGAATACAAAACAAAATATGAAGCTACAAATCTATTCAGAATAGAACTTCCGAATTTTTGGAGAATGCTGTACACATTAACAGATGGAGAAAGCCAAATTGAAATCGTTGCTTTTGTTCTTGACGTTTTGGATCATAAAGATTACGATAAAAAATTGGGTTATAGGTAAATAGTTACTGCCATTTCTATAAGTTTACCGCAATCTTTAATTAACCACCCCCTTCTTATCAATATAATGGACTACAAAGGCCTTAAATTAGACAAATTCCAGGAAGACGCGATAAATGCGATTGAGCACAACAAGTCAGTAGTTGTATCCGCGCCAACCGGCTCGGGAAAGACGCTGATAGCTGATTATATAATAGACCGCGATTTCAGGAAAGGCATAAGGGTGATATACACTGCGCCCATAAAAGCCCTGTCAAACCAGAAATACAAGGAGTTCTCAAGGACTTACGGGGAGAAGAATGTAGGCATCATAACAGGGGATGTCCAGAAGAACACCGAAGCCCTTATTCTTATCATGACGACCGAAATCTACCGCAACATGGTACTGAGCAGGGATTCTTTCGTAAGCAACATTTCCTATGTGATTTTTGACGAGATACATTTCATCAACGACATAGACCGGGGATATGTATGGGAGGAATCGATAATATTCTCAAAGCCCAATGTCAGGGTGTTATGCCTCTCAGCGACAATACCGAATGCCGATGAATTTGCAAAGTGGATTGAGTCGATAAAGCAGCACGAGGTCATAGTTGTCAGGCACGAGGAAAGGCCCGTGCCGCTGCATGTCAGCTTCTATGACGCGGAAATCGGGATCACCTCTTTAAAAAACCTGAATGATGCCATCAACACTCCAAGCTATGACAAGGTGATGGGAAGGCGCGCCAGGCACAGGCCAAAAAACCCCTCACATCTGGACCTAGTAAGCGAGATAAAAGGCAACCTTCCCTGCCTGTTCTTCTGCTTCTCAAGGGTGGGCTGCCAGAAGCATGCAATTGAGCTGCTGAACAGGAAACTCTTCCAGCCAAGGCCTGAAATCTCAGCTTTTATCAGGACAAAACTCGAAAATTCAAGCCCTGAAATAAATAAACTGACCTCTACAAGGATTTTGAGGCAGACACTTCCGTTTGGGATCGGTTTCCATCACGCAGGAATGCTTCCCATACTCAAGGAGATAGTCGAAGAGCTTTTTGAGAAAGGCATGATAAAAGTTTTGTACACCACAGAGACATTTGCATTGGGCATCAACATGCCGGCAAAGAGCGTCTGCTTTGAATCCCTTAGAAAGTTTGACGGCGTCTCATTCCGCTTCATGAACTCGAAGGAATATTTCCAGATTGCAGGCAGGGCCGGCAGGAGGGGCATAGACAGGGAAGGCTTTGTCTATGTGATGATAGAGAGGAAGCATTTTGACTATGAGAAGATAAAGAAGCTTGTGCATTCGGACACTTCGCCGATATTTTCCCAATTCCGGCTTTCAGTCAATACTGTCCTTAACCTTATCAGCCAGCACGATGAAAAGGAGATTGATGACATACTCTGCAGGAGCTTCCATTCATTCCAGAAGTACGGCACAAAGTTCATGGACCGCGAGAACGCGATCAGCCATAACGCATTCAGCAACTGGAAGAAAAAACTGCAAAAGATGGGGTATCTGCAGGGAAGTACACTTACAGACAAAGGGACTTTTGCCTCAAGGATATATTCCGATGAGATACTTATAGGGGAGATATTCGCAACCAGGCTTTACAGAGGGCTTGACGAATACAAGATGCTTCTTGTCCTTGCGTGCCTTTGCTATGAAGGCAGCGACAGGACGGAATTCTACAGGATTCATGCCTCAAGATTTTCTGAAGAGCTGAAAAAGATTCTGTGGAATGATCCATTCCTAAAGCACGAGAAACGGTTCAGGGAGATTGACAACCTGACTGCCTTGATCCATCCTTTGTACCATAAGCGCGGCATCTTCAGCGTCATTGAAAATACGAACCTGTTGGAAGGCGATGTCCTGAGACTGTTCAGGCAGATGACCGACAGGTTTGGGCAGATAAAAAGCGCCACAATGGACGACAAATTAAGGGACAGGATTTCCGCCTGCCAGAAGCTGATTGATGACTGCCTTGGCGAAGTGGATACGGTTTGAATAGGCTCATTTCTTGAATTATCATAATTTCGCTATGCTCAAAATGGAAAGGTTTAAATGTATGGTTGTATTACCATAATTCTATGGTGTTATTAACATGAGAAGCAAAGAATCAACTATCATAAAATTCCTTATAGAGAGCAAAAATGAAGAATTGAATATTCGCAGCATATCAAAGTCCCTGAAAATGGACTATAAGAATGTTTATTCTATTATTAAAAGGCTGGAAAAAGCATTATTGGTGAAGATTGAGACTTTTGGGCAGTCAAGCAGGGTAAAGCTTAACAAGATAGTTCATTTATGCTCGGCAGCTTTAAGAGGGCAATAAAATCGAAATTGTATGTTTTGCTGCTGTTCGGCTCATATGCAAAGAAAACACAGACTAAGAGTTCTGATATCGATTTGATGTTTATATGTGCTGACGGGCTTGAAGATGCTTTTGAAAAAAATGTTAACAGGATTGCCAGTTCCATGCCTTTGCCTTTGCACCACTTGGTGTTTTCGGAAAGCCAGTTTGTTGAGATGATTAATGCAAAAGAATCCAGTGTTGGACAAGAAGCTTTAAAAAATAATGTGATTCTGTATGGAATTGAGCAGTATTACGAGATGGTCTGAATGATTGATGATAAAAATCGAAGATTTTTAGCATCTCCCAAAAAATCAGGGTGATTTTTTGATAGGCGCAAAACAGAAAAAAGAAGCCAAGCAGAACTTTGACAAATATCTGCAGGATGGGCTTATTAAAAAAGAGAAGAACGAAACAGCAAGGCAAATGTACCTGAAGAATGCCGAGTTATCACTGCAGTTTGCTGAGGAATGTATGATTAGCCCT
>JACOZO010000005.1 GCA_016181325.1 Candidatus Woesearchaeota archaeon
TTTCCCAAGCCAAGGGAACACGATAATCTCCAGCTGTCACCAGCTTCCAGATTTCGCCACCGGCCCAACCTTTTTAACATGCTCGGCTTCGCCTCGCAGTTAAAAAGCTTGACCAAAAAGATGGATTTTTCGCCTTTGAATGCGAAAAATCAACGCATATTTTTAGTTAATAATTGGGTATGGCATCCATATAAATAACTTATCATTGAAAATAAAAAATAAAAGAATAATAACAATAAACCCCTTTAGTCTATGCAGAAATTCTTATCTCGGCATCTGCCTTTAAATAGTTTTCTGTTTTGAATATCAAATTCAGCTTTTGAGCAGCAGCATGGCGTCGCCAAAGCTGTAAAATCTGTATTTTTTCCTGATTGCCGCGTTATATGCCCTGAAGATCAGCTCTTTTCCCAGGAATGTGCACACCAGCATCAGCAGCGTGGATTTCGGCAGGTGAAAATTGGTGATGAGCCCTGCATAATTCAGTTTCCATTTATAGCCCGGGTAAATAAAGAGCGATGTTTCTCCAGTCTTCGGTATGATATTTCCATTTTCAGCACAAGATTCCAATGCCCTTATTGAAGTCGTGCCGACGGCAAACAGCCTTCCCTTCCTATTGTTTATTTTATCAGCAGTCTGCCTTGAAATGCTGAAGAATTCCGGATGCATCCTATGCCCTTCGATATTCTCTGATTTCACCGGCAGGAAAGTCCCAGGCCCGACATGCAGCGTGATTGGTGCGATGACAACGCCTTTCTTTCTAAGTTTCCCAAGTATTTTTTTGGTGAAATGCAATCCTGCAGTCGGGGCGGCTATTGATCCTTCATTTATTGAGTAGACTGTATTATACCTGCCTATGCGTGCATCAGATTTTATGTAAGGCGGCAGAGGGGTTTTCCCGATTTTATCAAGTAAATTCCCGATATTTTTGCGGAAAATAATGTGATTTTTATTGTTTTTATTTATTATTGTTCCATGAATTTTGCTGTTGAAGATTATTTTTTTGTTGTTTAAATTTTTTCCCTGCACCATGCATTCCCATGACAGCCTGCCATTCTGCCTGACCAGCAATATCCTGACGGTGCCTCCTGTCTCTTTTTTTCCGATTAATTTTGCAGGAAAAACTTTGGTGTCATTCACGACAACAACATCTCCTTTTGAGAAATAATCAATTATATTCCTGAATTTTTTGTGCTGGATTTTGTTTTCTGATACTATGATAAGCCTTGATTCATCCCTTTTGGTAATTGGCTTCTGCGCAATCAGCTCCTTTGGCAGGAAATAGTCAAAATCGCCTGGATTCATAGTCCCTGATGAAGTTTTTTGTGTATTTTTCAAGATTGTTTTCTTTTATTGCGGTTTTCGCCTCTTTGATCATGTCATTCATGAAAAAAAGGTTGTGCATGGTCAGCAGCCTTTCTGCAAGTATCTCTTTTGTCCTGTAAAGGTGATTTATGTATGCCCTTGTGCAGTTCCTGCAGGCTTCGCATCTGCATTTTGCATCCAATGGCTTCATGTCTTTTGAGAAACTTGCATTGCTTATGCTTATCTTGCCTTTTCTAGTGTAAGCATCGCCGTGCCTTGCATTCCTTGTAGGAAAAGCGCTGTCAAATATGTCAATCCCTTCCCCTATTGACTTCAGCAGCTCAACAGGGCTGCCGACCCCCATAAGATATCTTGGCCTGCCTTCATCAAGTGTTTTAGCGCAGACTTGGATGGTTTTATGCATTTTCTCCAGAGGCTCGCCTATGCACAATCCCCCGATTGCGCAGCCGTCAACATCTGCCTTGTTGAGAAATTCGCAGCTTTTCCTTCTCAGGCTTGCGTCATGGCCTCCTTGGGCAATCCCGAAGACAAGCTGCTTCCTGTCACTGTGCGCCTTCAGGAATCTTTTTGTCCATTCTATTGTATTGTTGAAGGACTGGGCAATCCTTTCCTTGCTGTCAGTGTGCTTCGGCACGTCATCAAGTATCATGGCAACATCAGATTTCAGTTCCTGCTCGATTTGCGCAACTTTCTCAGGTGTTATTTTCATCTTTTCCCCGGAATAAGGATTTCTGAAAACCACACCTTCCTCATTTATGCCTATGAGAAAATCATCGCTCAGCATCTGGAAGCCGCCGCTGTCAGTGAATATAACCCCGTCATAATTGACAAATTCATGTATTCCCCCGGCAGATTTTATGAAATCAGTGCCGGGTTTTATTGACAGCAGAAAAGCGTTTGAGATTACTGCATTTATTCCTAGGCTTTTCGCCTCTGAGAAAGAAATGTGCTTTATCGCCCCTTTTGTTGCCACCGGCATGAAGAAGGGTGTTTCTATTGATTCCCCATCACAGCCTCGGCATTCCTTTTCATCCCTTCAAACCCCGCCCTCATTAAAGGGGTTCCGGCAAACTTCCCAAGGAATTCTTCTTTTGTCGTTATTTTCAAGACAACGTTCAATTCAAGATTTGCAGGAATTCTCTGCCTGAATTCGTCATGGCTTGCAGTCATTGCGTTCTTGTTCCAAGGGCACACATCCTGGCAGATGTCGCATCCGAACAAATGGCTGCCTATTAAAGGTTTTGCGCGCTCAGGAAAGTCGCCGTCATGCTCGATTGTCCAGTAGGATATGCATTTTGTCGAGTCTATTACCCTGTCAGCCACGATAGCTTTTGTAGGGCATAAGTCAACGCACTTCCTGCAGCTTCCGCAGCCCCTTTTGTCAGGCTCGTCCCTTTCGATAAAAGCCGTTGTCAAAAAAGTCCCCAACAGCACAAAAGACCCGTATTTTTTGGTTATCAGGCAGGAATTCCTTCCGATGAATCCCAGGCCAGATTTCCATGCAAAATACTTCTCAAAAACCGGCTTTGTGTCGCAGGAAAAAACTATTTTCGCGCCTTCGATGCCGTTGTTTCTGAATATTTTTTCTGATTCGGAGCAGAAATCCTTCATTTTCCTGTTGAAAATCCTGTGGTAATCCCTTGACCTTGCATATCTTGCGACTATTCCGCAGCCTTTTTTGTGTTCTGGAATTTCCTTGTCCCGTAGGTAAGATATCGCGACTGAAATTATTGTCTTCACGCCGGGCAGCAGTTTCTCGGGGGATTTCCTTATTTCTTTCGTCTCAGACATGAAATTCATGTTCCCTGCAAACCCGTTTGACAGCCAGATGTCATATGCTTCCTTCACATCGTCATTTATTTCCGGGCTGCAGAAGCCTATGAGGTCAAAGCCTGACTTCCGTGCCAGTTCTGTGAGTTGGCATTTAAGAGTCATAAAATGGCAAAAATAAATGCAATTTTAAACTTAATGGAAAGATTTATATATGATGTAATACATATGTAATACACAAGATGCCGGAAGCAAAAATAAGAAAGTCGGGAAACAGCACTGTGTTGGTGTTGCCGCCCGAAGTAGTCAGGGAAAGAAACCTTAAGATAGGTGAAACTGTGGGATTTGAGATTTTTAAGAAAGTGGATTTGAGTAATCTTTTTGGAAGGGGGAAGCATCTGAAAATTGATGCCCAGAAAGCAAAAGATGAGCTTAGGGAAGAATGGTAGTATTTCTGGACACTTATGCTTTGATAGAAATTGACAAAGGCAATATAAGCTATAAAGAATATGCCATTAGGCCTGATAAAGCCATGATTACAGTCTTTAATTTGATAGAGATTCATTTTTATTACATAAAAAATCATGGTGAAAAGGAAGCCGCTGCAATTTATAGCGCAGTTAAGCCGTTGGTGGTGCCGATTTCTGACTCAATAATCAAGGATGCAAACGCATTCAAGCTGGCTAATCTGAAGAAAAGATTCAGTTTTGCCGACTGCATTGGATACGCTGCCGCAAGAAAATTCAATGCCAGATTCGTCACAGGAGACTATCTGTTCAAAGGGCTGGAGGGAGTGGAATTTACACAATAAAATATTTTTCCTAAAAGAGATTTACCTCTTTATCAGGTACTTCCGGTCAGCATCCATGTCGGTGAAGTTGTCCGCCTCTTCCTTGGTCTTGGCAGAGCATGACCTTCCGAAAGCCATCACTTCAACCCTGCAGCCCAAGGCATATTTAAGGTGCTTTATCAGCTCCAGGAAGTCCCCATCGCCGCTCACTATCACGATAGTGTCAAGCTTAGGCGCAAGCTCTATTGAATCCATTGCTATTCCGATGTCCCAGTCTCCCTTCTTTGCCCCGCCTACAAATGTCTGGAGGTCCTTGGACTTCACTTCATACCCTATCTTTGTCAGGGCGTCAAAGAAATTCTGCTCTTCCTTCACGTCTGCCTTTATTACGTAAGCGATTGCCCTTATCAGGCTCCTTCCCCTGACAGCCTGACTCAGTATGTATGCAAAATTGACCTTGCTGCCGTAAAGGTTCCTTGCAGAATAATACATGTTCTGGACGTCTATGAAAACGCCTATTCTTTGGCTTTTGTTGAAGACTATTTTAGGTCACTATGAGAATAAGTTTTGTTCTGGTATATAAAGTTGTTGAAAAATTCCAAAACCTTTATAAATAACTACGTATTAAATACGTACTATGCTGATAAAATTCAGAAAAGCAGTATCAAAAGGAAGCAGGTTTAACCAGATATATGTGCCGAGGAGCATGGAGAGTCTTATAGAAGTCGGCGATGAGGTGGAAGTCAGGCTGCTCCAAAAAAAAGCCAGATTATATTATTCCAAGGGGCTGAAAAATTTATCGGAATTCAAGGAAAATCTCATAAAGGGCATATTTTCCTGCATTGATGGGATTGCTGGCGCCGAATATATTTTTATTGTCGGCTCTTTTTTGACTGAAAAAGTCAATTATAATGATATTGACATAGTGCTGGTTGGTTCTGCGCGTTCTGAGGAGTATGCCTATAATATGCTAACTGATAAATTTAACCTGAAGTTCCACATAATTTCAGTGCAGAAAAAGAAGCTTGAGGATTTATTGCGCATTTGCCCTTTGAGCAGAGCTATGCTCAGCAAATTCATTTGCAATAGGGATTTTAAAATCCCGGAAGAGACGGCTGTTGATAAGAAGCATATACAATTCCTGCTGATGATGCCTCAGGACATGCTGGAAATAAGGCTTGGCAGCAGGGCATTTTTTGATAATATAAGACGACTTGTGACAATAGAGAAATTTTTAAAGGATAAAAACCCAGACATAAAGGAAATTAATGATGATCTAAAAAGGCTTATCGAGCCTAATTTATATGAGCAGATTAGGAATAATGGGGAAATAGATGATAATGCAATTCTGATTTTAAGAAAAATAATAAAGGCAAAACTAAAATCAATAATGGAATTGCTGGAAAATGGGAAAAAATAAGGATATTGGGCATCTTACAAATTTAATGGCAAAATCATTGAGGCATAAGATAGGAGCAATAGTAAATACTGACGAAATTTACGCGAATAAATATGCAAAAGATTCTGAGAATATAATGAAAGAGGCTAAAAGAGTCCTATTGAGGCATAATTGGGACAATGATGATAAAATTGAAATAAAAGAGCAATTGAGGGTTAAATTGCATAAGGATCTGGAAGAAAAGGATTTTTTGGATGACAGGAAGTTTGCGATAATGGATGCGGAAATTGAGAAAGCTTTGAGGGAATTTGGGTTGTAACCCTACAAAAAACTGGTCTTGTTTAATTCGCAGGGTTACATAGTTTTATTGGAGTTTCTTTGTTTTAATGAGATACATGAAAAAACTATGGACTAATAAGTTTAAAAGTCAATGATTAAAGCTTACAATTTGTAGAATGTGTTTCTAGTGCTATAAATATGGCGTTCAAATTTTCTACTGAAAGTCTATTCCCTTAGAGACTACACAATGCGTATTTGTACTATTTGTTTATGATAAAAAATTTCAAGAGAATTTATCAATTAGCCAAAGCCCCTATTTATTTTTTAGTCCCCGACTCGTTCTTTTATAGAAATGGAAATTTTATTGAAACTAACACCGGAACTCCTGTTAAACGAGGGTAAGGGTGAAGCCCGAAAGCGCAGCGTGGCAAGCGACCGCAGGGAGCGCAGAGTTTTCTTACTGCCGAAAATCCAGTTAGTGCCGTAGTTTTTGCCGACTATAAGTTGCCTCACTTGCTGGCAGACTTATGCCCTTACATCAGCTTCCTTCACCATTTTCTCATAACCCATGCTTTCCAGCTCATGCGCAAGCTCTTTCCCGCCGCTTCTCACGATCCTGCCTTTGATCATGACGTGCACTTTGTCGGGCTTGATGTAATTCAATAATCTCTGGTAATGGGTTATTACAAGCACGCCCATGCCGGGGTTCAGCAGGTTATTCACGCCTTCTGCCACTATTCTCAGTGAATCAATGTCAAGTCCGGAATCAGTTTCGTCAAGTATGGCCATCTCCGGCTGCAGCACTGCCATCTGCAGTATTTCAGCCTTCTTCTTCTCCCCGCCTGAGAATCCCTCATTGAGGTATCTTCTTGCGAACTTGTCATCAACCTTCAGCAGCCTCATTTTCTCCTTCAGTAATTTGACAAACTCAGGGATAGGCATAGGCTGGGATTTCACGGCATTCAATGCAGTCCTCAAAAAGTTTGAAACAGAAACACCGGGTATCTCCTGCGGATACTGGAATGACAAAAACAATCCAAGCTTCGCCCTTTCATCAGGCCCCAATTCAAGCACGTTCTTTCCTTTGAACCAGACTTCCCCGCTATTGACAGTGTACTTGGGATGCCCCATCAACGTGTAAGCAAGGGTTGACTTGCCGGAGCCGTTCGGCCCCATCAGGGCAGAAACTTCCCCTTTCCTTATAGTCAGGTCTATCCCGTTGAGTATCTTCTGCCCTTCCACGCTTACATGCAGATCCTTGATTACCAGGTCTTCTGAAATCATTTTATTCAAAGGATATCCCTATCATTTTTAAACATTATCGGTTATTTTTAATGATTATAATCATGATTTTAAATGATGAGTATAGTTTAATGGCCGTTTTTAGTAATGTAGTTCTCAAAGATTTTAATGCTGCTTCTCAATGTGTCAAGCGACAGCAGTGCGCATTTCAGCCGTACAGCGCTTAGCGGAATCCCAATCATCTCTGTAACACTATCTTTGGTAAGCTTTTTCAATTCCTCAATCTTCTTGCCCTTGATTGCATCAGTGAGCATTGAAGCAGATGCCTGGCTTATCGCGCATCCCCTGCCGAAAAACTTCACATCCTTCACAATTCCATTTTCAATAACCAGATACAGGTCTATCTCATCCCCGCACAACGGGTTGTACTCATGATGGTGCGTTGTTGCACTCTCCATCCTGCCGTGATTGTGCGGAGCCTTGAAGTGCTCCAGTATGTTCTCCTGGTACATCATTTCCATGTCATCCATCTTGCTCACTTTATCCTGAAAACTTTCTTCACTTTGTCAATTCCTGCCACTAAGGCATCAATCTCCTCTTTTGTGTTGTAAAGGTAAAAGCTTGCCCTTGCCGTTCCCTGCACCCCAAGAGTTCTCATCAGAGGCATGCAGCAGTGATGCCCTGCCCTTATCGCTATCCCCTCAGAGTCAAGTATCTGCGAAACATCATGCGCTATCCCCTCAGAGTCAAGTATCTGCGAAACATCATGCGAATGAACTCTGTCAACATTGAAAGACACGACAGCGCCTCTTTCATCAGAGGGACCGTAGATATTTATGCCTTCAATTTCATCAAGTTTTTCCATCGCATATTCAGTCAGTTCCCTGTCATGCATTCTTATTTTTTCCATTCCGATGCCATTCAGGTAATCAACAGATGTCCCTAATGCTATTCCGTCGGCGATATTGGGCGTTCCCGCCTCGAATTTCCACGGCAGGTCATTGAATGTCGTGCTTTCAGGTTTAACTTCCCGTATCATGTCGCCGCCGTAAAGGAAAGGGCTCATTTTCTCCAGCAATTCCTTTTTTCCGTATAAAACCCCTATGCCGGTAGGCCCAAGCATCTTATGCCCGGAAAAGGCAAGGAAATCGCAGTTTATATCTTTGACATCAACTTCCATGTGCGGCACAGACTGCGCTCCGTCCACAACCATCTCCTTGTTCTTTTATTGATGGTCTCACTGATGCTGTTTTCATCTAATTTTCCTTCATCATTGATTTTAATGAATCTTAATATAAGCCCCCTCTGCTTCGCAAGCTGCTGCCACGGCACGATGTTGCTGTGGTGCTCCATCTCCGTCACAGCAATTTCATCGCCTTTCTTTAGATTCAATGTCAATGAATAGGCGAGCAGGTTTAATGATTCAGTTGTATTTTTCGTGAAAATAATTTCTTCCATGCCGCCTGAATTGATAAAGCGGGCAATTTTTTCATGTGCCTTCTCATATTCCAGAGTGGCTTCCTCGCTCAGCTTGTGTATGCCCCTATGGATGTTTGCATTGTAGGAATTATAGTAATTAGAGATTGAATCTATTACCTGCTTTGGCTTCTGCGAAGTTGCCGCATTGTCCAGATAGACTAACTGCTTCCCATGCACTTTCCTCTGCAGGATGGGAAAATCCTTCCTTATTATTCCAGTGTCCATGATTGTTTTTGTCTGAAGCATATTGAGCATTATTAATTTTCTGGTTTATCTTGTTATAAGCCCCCTTATCTTCTCCCTCAGCTCCTCTGACGGGATTTTGCTTATTATCGGCTCCAAAAAGCCCTGCACTATCATGTTCTCAGCTTCATCCCTTGTAAGGCCGCGGGACATCAGGTAAAACAGGTGCTCCTCGCTCACCTGCCCGACAGTGGCCCCGTGCGATGCCTTGACATCATTCGCCTCTATCTCAAGCGCGGGAATGCTGTTGCCGAGGCTCTTCTCTCCAATCTTCAGGATATGATTTGACAGGTAAGAATTTGTCTGCTGCCCCGCCTTCTCAATCCTTATCAGGCCCCTGTAAACAGAAGATGAGCTGTCCTTCAAGATGCCGTCAACCATGATGTTATTGGTTGTATGC
Organism: Candidatus Woesearchaeota archaeon; assembly: GCA_016181325.1. Taxonomy (GTDB): domain Archaea; phylum Nanobdellota; class Nanobdellia; order Woesearchaeales; family GW2011-AR4; genus JACOZO01. The sequence goes on from JACOZO010000005.1 coordinate 8,926, forward strand.
GCAGTATTATGATATACATTTGTTGTGATGTCAATGTGCTCCCTGCTCCTGCCGACAAACACCCCAAGATTCTCGCTCTGCGAGCCTTCCCCGTTGAACAGTGTGTCAATCCTCAGCCTGTTCAGCTTGCCACCGAAGCTTGCAGAGACCCAGTTTATTGCCGCATTTCTGTCAAGCACGCCGGTAATATGCGTGAAATTGCCGGCATTATTGCCCCAGTTATTTATATGGTAATAATTTATTTTGGAGTCAGCGCCTGCATAGACTTCTGTAGCGCATGAATGCAGGCACTCTTCGCCGGAATCAGAGCTGTAGTCCTCGATGAAATCTATCTTGCTTCCTGTCTCTGCTATGATTATATTCCTCACAACAGCGCTTTTCGTGCTTATCAGGAAACTTGCATTGACCGGAATTTCAACAGAAACATTTTTCGGAACGTATAGGAAGATTCCATTGCTCCAGTGCGATGCGTTCAATGCGGTAAATTTATCGTATGCCCTGCTGTTGTTCTTTACTGTATTCCTGTTTATAATATCAGTATGCTCATTGAATGCAGTATTGATGTCGCATAAGATTACGCCTTTTTCCTTCAACCCGGTAGAATCAGAAACAGATATCTCTGCGCTGCCGTCAAACGGGTAAAATTCATTGAGCCTGAATTTGCTGATATTGGTGTATCTCCATGCCTCCTGCCTCTCCTCGGGCATCGGAAGCTCATTCAGGCTTTTCAGGTGTTTTGCCTTTTCCTTTTCCGCTGATCCCGACTTAACTTTCGTTAATGGTGTCATTTTAGCCTTTTGCGTAGTTTGCTGCATCATTTAAAGAACACCCCGGTTTTTATCCTACAGATCCTTCCATTTCCATGGCTATCAGCTTGTTCAACTCGACAGCATACTCCATAGGAAGCTCCTTTGTGAACGGCTCGATGAAGCCGGAAACGATCATCGTCATAGCCTGCTCCTCGTTCAGTCCCCTTGACATCAGGTAAAACAGCTGCTCCTCGCTTATCTTTCCGACGCTCGCCTCATGTCCAACGCTCACTTTCTTCTCGCTTATCTCCATATAAGGCACTGTGTCAGAAGCGGACTTGTCGTCCAAGATGAGCGCATCGCAGACAACGCTTGACTTTACATTGGAAGCCCCTTTCGCAACTTTCAGCAGGCCCCTGTAAGTGGTCCTGCCGCCGTCCTTGCTTATCGATTTTGAAGTGCTTTTCGAAGTCGTGTTCGGGGCCATGTGGATTATTTTCGCGCCTGCATCCTGGTGCTGCCCCTTGCCTGCAAATGCCACGCTCAATACCTCCCCCCTTGCGCCTTCCCCGAGCAGCACAATCCCCGGGTATTTCATCGTTATCTTGCTGCCAAGGTTGCCGTCGACCCATTCCACGGTCGCATTTTCATAGGCGAACGCCCTTTTTGTCACAAGATTATAGACATTATTGCTCCAGTTCTGGATTGTTGTATACCTGAGCTTGGAGCCTGGCATTGCAATAAGCTCGACAACTGCTGTATGGAGGCTGTCTGAAGCATATGTGGGCGCGGTGCAGTTATGCACAGCTATTCCGTGGCTTATGTAAGATTCATCCTCCTCGACACTGAAATTATAGACATCCAGTTCTTTAACAATTTCTTTTTTTATTGATTTTATCGGGACAAATGCGTATTTATCCGTTATTTCAGCATAAGAAAGCAGTTTTTGCTTTAATAGGAGGTTTGAGCTTGATACATCGGTTTGATTGGTATTGTGTTCAACAATTCTTGAAAATCCTTCCAGATAGGAGCCTCCAACATAAACCACAAATGAATTGCTCCTGGGCAGTTTTTTCTGCCATACGTTAATAGATGCAAAAATGTCTAATCTTAGCAAAATATCTCTAGTCTGCTCAGCCAATGATTCTGAGATTGTATTTATCCTGAACATTCTTTTTGCGCCCCATGAATATTCTTTATTGATAAAACTGCCGTCTCCGCGCCAGTAGCCTTTTATGAATTCTGCCTGTTTTTCAGGAGACTCAAGCATAAGCCACTTTGGAAGCTTCTTGTTCTTGGCGCCTTTTCCAAACTCCTGCTTGAACAGCCTTGCTGCAAGAGTGCTGCACAGCATTAAGGTTATTCCGCCTTTGTATTCTTTATACTCCAGAGGGGCTTTTCCGAAGAATTTTTCCAGCAAATCGCTTACATCATCAATATAATCCCTTTCATTTTTATTAAATGTGAAAGACAGGTAATTTTCATTTATTACAGAGCCTTCTGCCATGTAATATCCGACAAGCCTGAAAAAATCTTTATTAGTGTCAATCTTGAATTCTATATTCTTTGCAGGGTGCTTCCCTCTGCCTATTTTGACAGAAAAGAATCTCGAATCCTGTGAAATTTTTGTCCTGTCAATAGGAATTGCCACATAATCATGCTGGTTTAATTGCCCTGCTTCCACCCATTCAGGCTCAAATTCATCGTTTTTATATTCGGCTTTCTTTCTTTTAACAGCAAGCACGGGATGGCCTCCGGTTATTTGGATTTCCTGCCTTGTATCTCCATAATACTTGATTGTACATAATGTCCCGCTATGCTTTCTTCTTTGCAGCTTGTAGGCTTTTTTGTATGAGCCTGTATGCGTCAACACAGTATCCCCTGCTTCAACATCTTCAATTTTCTTTGTGCCTTCCGTGGTCTTTATAGGCGCCCCTTTTGTAAAGCAACCCTCGATATAATGCACTGAACTCCCTTCGTCGGCAATTATCAGCGTCCTCTCAAACTGGCCCATGTTCTGCGCATTGATCCTGAAATAAGCCTGCAAAGGCAAATCCACCTTGACATTTTTTGGCACGTAAATGAAGCTGCCTCCGGACCAGACTGCGCTGTTCAGGGCTGCAAACTTGTTGTCGTTGTTAGGTATTACAGTCCCGAAATATTTTTTCACCAGCTCAGGATACTGCCTCAGGCCTTCATCCATGCCAAGAAAGACGACTCCCTGATTCGCCAGGTCTTCTCTTATCTTATGATAGATCACTTCGCTTTCATACTGAGCCCCAACTCCGCCAAGGAATTTTCTCTCCGCTTCGGGGATTCCAAGCCTGTCAAAAGTGTTTTTTATGTACTCAGGAACATCATCCCACGTTTTGCCGCTCTTGTCGCTTGGATTTATGTAATAGAAGATATTATCAAAATCAATCGTGCTGAGGTTTGCCCCCCACTGCGGCATTGCCTTCTTCCAGAAGATCTCAAGGCTCTCCAATCTGAAGTCAAGCATCCATTTCGGCTCTTTCTTCATTCTGGAGATATCTTCAACTATCTCTTTTGACAGGCCCTTCCTTGACTTAAAGATATAATCTTCCTTATCGCTGAAGCCGTATTTACTGTAATCCTTGTCAAATACAGCTTTCTCTTCAGTTTGAACTACTTGCTCAGCGACAGAATCCATATTAAACACCTATTTATGGGGTACTTGAAGGACCATTCCTTCCTCAAAGCATACGTTGCAGCTTTCCAGATCCTTGGACTGGCTCCTGTGTATCCCGCACAATATCTGCCTTACATCAGTCAGGTTTGATATCCTGTACATCTCCCCAATAAGCCTCTGCCTCGTAGGAGTGGCAGTCAGGATGTCAGCAGACTTCCTTATCTCCTCGATGACTTCAGGGCTGAATATGACTTCTTTTGCCCTTTTCATATGAAGGTACTGCGATATGGCAGCCTCAGTGACATCCAGCAGTTTTGATGCTTTTTTCTGCGATTTTCCTTTTTCTTCCACAAGGATCCTTGCCAATTCCCTTCTTATGGCAGGCAAAATATACCTGACTTCTATTTCCTGCGGCATTTTTTCCTGCATACACTTAACAGATGTTAACTAGTATTTAAACCTTATTGAAGAAACATTTCAGGCAATCAAAAAACTTAAATATTAGTTGTAGGCTATATGTTTTATTAAACCAAAGCCAAGGGGGTGAACTGAATGGCAGAAGGTAACAAGTTAGGTGAATGGAGCTTTATTATTGGTGTTGCAATAGCCATAATAGTAGGGCTTTTCTCAGGCAGCTTGAGTAAAGAGTGGTACGGATGGGCAATATTGCTGTTGGTTGTGCTGGGCCTTGTAGTAGGGCTGTTGAACATAACAGAGCACGAGACGACTCCGTTCCTGGTAGCCGCAATCGCATTGCTGGCCACCGGCAATGCAAGCGTTGTCTTGGAAATAATTCCAAAGATAGGCGTATATCTGGCAGGCATCGTGAATGCAATTGCAGTTTTCGTTGCCCCAGGAGCAATCGTAGTTGCCTTGAAGGCAATCAAGTCATTGGCCAAGGATTAAATCCTGGCTTTTTTTATTTTTTTTTATTTTGATTAGTTCTTAGCCATTTGCGTTAATTCTTATGGATTTTCATCATGGTAAACAACAAAAATTAAAAATAACGCATAGATATCCCTTAAAATGAAAGACCAAGCCCTGTACATGCACGATTCTTACCTAAAGGAGTTTGAGGCGGTTGTCGAAAGCGTCAAAGACGAAAAGTATGTTGTTCTGGACAAGACAGCCTTCTACCCGAAAGGAGGCGGCCAGCCAAATGACACTGGCACAATGATAAAGGACGGGCAGGAATTTCCAGTCGTGTTTGTAGGCAAATTCGATAATAAAATATCTCATGAAGTTTCAGTACCGGGACTAAAAGCAGGCGACAAAGTAACTGGAAAGATTGACTGGGAAAGGCGCTACAGGCTCATGAGGATGCACACCACAGCCCATCTTCTCAGCGCAGTACTCCATAACAAGTCTGGCGCAATGATAACAGGAGGCGATCTGGACACGGAAAAAAGCAGGATTGACTTCAGCCTTGAGGATTTTGACAGGGGAAAATTGGATGAGTATTGCAGGCTCGCGAATGAGATAATAAAGAATGACCTGCCTGTAAAAGTGTCTTTCATGAAAAGGGAAGAAGCGCTGAAAATTCCGGGAATGGTCAAGCTGGCAGGCGCTTTGCCCCCGGAAATCGACGAGTGGAGGATTGTGGAAATAGAAGGCGTTGACAGGCAGGCAGACGGCGGCACTCATGTAAAAAGCCTGAAGGAAATCGGCCAGATTGAGATTATCATGGTTAATAAGGTTTCTTAGCTATTATCTAAAATGGATGATAAACAGGTTAATACAGGTACTACGACAGTAGGCTTGGTCTGCAGTGACGGGCTTGTACTGGCAGCAGACAAGAGGGCTACTTCAGGCTACCTGATATCATATAAAAAGTTTGAGAAGGTAATAAGGATAACTGACAACATAGTTGTCACTGTTGCAGGCACTGTCTCGGATGTCCAGCTGCTTGTCAAGTACCTCAAGGCAGAGCTGAAGCTCAAGGACATAAGGACAGGAAAGGTTTCCAGCGTGAAAGAGGCAGCCAACCTGCTCTCGACATTCGTCTATAACAACATCAGGAGGATGAGCATGATTGTCGGCGTTTCCCATTTCATAATGGGGGGCAGGGACAATGAGGGCTATCACCTTTATGACTTGAGCCCTGACGGCAGCATCGCATTGGTTGATGATTACATATCCTCGGGCTCAGGAAGCGTCATGGCATTCGGAGTTCTGGAGACGCTCTATAAGCCTAATATGACAGTTGACGAAGGCGTCAAGCTTATCGCAAAGGCGATAAACGCGGCCATACAGCGAGACATTGCATCAGGCAACGGCATAGACATAGTCACAATTACAAAAGACGGCGTGAAAAAAGTGTTTTCAAAGGAAATCAGCATGAAGATTGAGATATAGTTTTCTTGTTGGTTATTAATTGTTCTCGAGTTGGGCGACTGATAGAATGAATGAAATTAGCAGGGAAATATTAAAGCACTTGCCAGCTGACAAAATAAGCGATATAAATTTTGAGGCTGCAAACATAGTGCTTTATACCAAGGAAAAGGATTTTTTCCTAAACAACAACGGCGTCATAAAGAAGGTAGTTGACACTATAAAGAAAAGGGTCGAGCTGAGGCCTGATCCAAGCATAACAATGGACGTGGAGAAGGCTGAGAAGGAGATAAGGTCGCTGATACCCGAGGAAGCAGGCATAGGCAACATTATCTTTGACCCGCAGAGAAGCGGTGTCGTGATTGAGGCTGACAAGCCCGGCCTTGCAATAGGCAAGCAGGGGATGATACTGAGGGAGATAAGAGCCAAGACTTTCTGGGTGCCTTTGATCAGGAGAAAGCCCGCCATAAGGTCGCAGCTGATAGAGGACATAAGGGCTGTTTTGTACCAGAACAGCGATTACAGGAGAAAGTTTCTCGACAAGGTCGGCCATAGGATCTATGACGGCTGGATGAGGGAGAAAAAGCACGAGTGGATAAGGCTCAGCTATCTCGGAGGCGCCAGACAAGTCGGAAGAAGCTGCCTGTTCCTGCAGACACCCGAGTCAAGGATTCTCATGGACTGCGGCATCAACGTAGCAGACGACAGCGAGCCGTACCCTTACCTGGAAGCCCCTGAATTCGACATAAACGAGCTAGATGCAGTCATCCTTAGCCACGCCCACACAGACCACTGCGCATTCATACCTTACCTGTTCAAGTTCGGCTACAAGGGCCCGGTGTACTGCACTACCCCCACAAGGGATGTTGCCGCCCTTCTGATGATAGACTATATCAAGATACAGAGGGCAGAGGGAAAAGACCCGATATATGACACTGACCAGATAAAGGAATTCGTCAAGCACACTATAACGCTCGAATATGAGGAAGTTACTGACGTAACGCCGGATGTGAGGATAACCCTGTACAATGCAGGCCACATTCTCGGCAGCGCGATGGTCCATTTACATGTCGGAAACGGCCTCCATAATCTCCTTTACAGCGGAGACCAGAAATACGGCAGGACAATGCTTCTTGACCCGGCTGTCACAAGGTTCCCAAGGCTTGAAACTCTCATGCTGGAATCCACATACGGCGGCAAGGAAAATGTGATGCCGAACAGGCAGGAAACCGACGATGATCTCATGAGGATAATCAAGGAAACTGTGGAAAGAGGCGGCAAGGTTTTAATTCCAACACTAGGTGTCGGAAGAAGCCAGGAAGTCATGCTTGCAATAGAGAACATGGTAAGGACAGGCAGGATGCAGCCAATACCCGTATATATTGACGGCATGGTCTGGGATGTAACAGCAATCCACACGACATATCCGGAGTATCTTAACAATTCCATAAGGAAGCTGATATTCCACAAGGACCACAATCCGTTCCTTCACGAGATTTTCAAGAGGGTAGGCAGCCAGAAGGAAAGGATGCAGGTCATAGAAGACACAGGCGCATGCGTAATATTGGCAACATCAGGCATGCTGCAGGGAGGCCCGTCTGTCGAGTATCTCAAGCACCTCGCCGACAATCCGAAGAACTCATTGGGCTTCGTGAATTACCAGGGCGAAGGCTCGCTGGGAAGGAGGATACAGAAAGGCGAGAAGGAATTCACGATGAAATCAGGTAGCAGCCAGGAGATAATGCAGGTCAAGCTCCAGGTCCACACTGTGGAAGGATTTTCAGGCCATTCCTCAAGGATCCAATTGATGAACTTCATAAACAAGTGCGACCCAAGGCCCAAGAAAGTCATTGTCAATCACGGCGAAAATTCAAGGTGCCTCGACCTGGCAAGCACTGTCCACAAGAATTTCAGGATCGAGACGATTGCGCCGAGAAACCTGGAAGTAGTAAGGATAAAATAAAATGCCTGTTGTTACAGTAGACATGTGGCACGGAAGAAGGCCATGAAGTCCCAAAGGAGAACTGGGGCGTTGCGGGAAAGCAGGCGTCAAGATTTTCTTAGATTATTCATACTCAATCGTGCTGGGCGGCTTCTGGCTTATGTCATACAATACCCTGTTGACCCCCCTCACTTCATTGATAATCCTGTTAGATGCTATCTCAAGCACAACATCAGGTATCCTGGCCCAGTCCGCTGTCATTCCGTCAACCGAAGTAACGGCCCTGAGTGATATGACATAATCATAAGTTCTTGCATCGCCCATCACGCCGACGGATTTCACAGGCAGCAAGGCAGCAAAAGCCTGCCAGACTTTGTCATACTGCCAGAATTTTCTTAATGTGTCTATGAAGATATAATCAGCTTCCCTTAAGATTCTCAGCCGTTCAGGGGTGATTTCCCCAAGTATCCTTATTGCAAGCCCGGGCCCGGGAAATGGGTGCCTGTTGAGTATGCTTTCAGGAATTTTAAGCCCGCTGCCCAATTTTCTGACTTCATCCTTGTAGAATTCCCTTAATGGCTCTACGACCTTGAGCTTCATTCTCTCTGGAAGTGTAAGATTGTGGTGGCTCTTTATCTTCGAGGCCTCTTTTGAAGGCTGCGCGCTTTCTATCCTGTCAGGGTATATTGTGCCCTGCCCAAGGAACTTTATGCCTGGATGCTTCTTTTCCAGCTCCAGGACTTTCTCCTCGAAAGCCTCGATGAAAGTGTGTCCTATGATTTTCCTTTTCTCTTCCGGATCAGTCACGCCTTTCAGCTTCTCAAGAAATTTGTTGCTCGCGTCTATAAAATAGAAATGCCTGAATCGCAGCTTGCTCTCAAAAAATCCCGTGACTTCCTCTTTCTCGCCCTTGCGTATGAGCCCGTGGTCTATGAACACGCAGTACAGCCTGTCGCCGATTGCCCTGTGGAGCAGCGTGGCTGCAACAGTGCTGTCAACGCCGCCTGAAACACCCATGATGACTGAATTGTTGCCAATCTCTTTTTTCAGGCCGGAAATCAATTTTCCCTGCAAATCCTTTATGCTCCAGTCTTTTTTGGCCCTGCAGATATCAAAGACAAAATTCCTGAATATCCGCATTCCTTTGGGAGTATGCACGACTTCCGCATGGAACTGTATGCCATAAAGTTTTTTCCCGTTGTCTTCAAATGCAGCAACAGGGCACGAGTCCGTCGATGCCAGTACTGTAAAAACCTTAGGCATGCCTTCAACAAGGTCTCCGTGGCTCATCCATATCTGCTCTTTTCTGGAAAGCCCTTTCAGCAATTTTCCTGTTTTTTTTACCTTCAGCGTCTTCTTGCCGAATTCCTTCAATTTGCCTGCCAGAACTTTTCCGTTAGAAAACTTTGCAATAAGCTGCAGCCCGTAGCATATCCCGAGCACAGGTATTCCCAGTTCCAGCAGTTTCCTGTCGGGGATCGGCGCCCCTTCATCATAGACGCTGCTTGGCCCTCCTGAAAGTATGATGCCTGCAGGCTTCATGTTTTTTACTTGTGAAGCAGAAATATCATAAGGCGCAATCTCGCTTTTCACCCCAAGCTCGCGCACCCTCCTGGCGATGAGATGTGAATATTGGCCTCCGAAGTTGATGACAAGTATCATTTTGTTAAGTGCAGATGCTGCCGAGCTTTCCAAGGCTTATTGCCTTCTTTACCTCAAGCGCAATCCTGTCGCCGTAGCTCATAGGCTTGCCGTGCAGGTACCCTGAATAAGGCGTGAACATGGTGCCCGGGCTTCCGGGAATCCTCATTGAAACGTCGAAAATGACTATGTCTTCCTTTCCCTCATCAGCAGCAACGGCCCCCTGCAGCGCAAAAGCGCCTATTATGCCCGGCGGATGCTCTTTCTGCGTCGTTTTCACAAACCTCTCGCCGATGTCAAATATTTTCTCGAGAAGGGATTCTTTTGTAGTTACCGCTATATGGCCTGTCTCTATCAGCTTTGGCCTGACTAATTTCAGGACTTCCAGTTGCTCGTCAGCAGGCAGCCTCAATAGCCCGTCAAGGTTTGTCTGCCTCCTTGTGTCAGTGCCCATCAGCTCAACTTCCTCTGTCAAAGGTGAATAGAAGAAATTGAAATTCACATACGCCCCTATTATGTATTCCTCAATCACTGCCTTCTTCAGCGCCTGCTGATTTATGACATTATTTTTCAGCATTTCGTCAGTCTTCTTCCTGTACTGCCCATAATTACTGGCGAAAAAGAATGCCCGTTCATATCCTCTTGCAGCTTCCGCAACCTTGACAATCACAAGCCTGTCTATCTTCTTTGGGTCCTTGAAGAGCTTAGGCGTCCTTATGCCTGCTTTCTGCAGGAGATAGTATTGATTCTGGGGAACATCCCTTTCTTCAAGCTTGACCATGTCCCTTGTCCCGTGTATGGGCACAAGCAGCTTGTTCTCTATGTCCCTGTAATTGCAGTAGACCCAGAAATACCTGTTATGCACGAATATCGTGTTCAGCTCCCTCAGCCTTGCCTGGACATCATTTTTGACGATGTCGCTGAACTTGTCAACCACAATGACTTCATCGACAGCCCCTATGCCGTTCCTTCTCCTGAAATGCCTAGAATATGTCAGCTCCCTGCCTTTCTGGCAGACAGCAACCGTCCTGAGGCCATGGTTCTTTGCCCCCCTGCACACGTCAAGGGCTGAATGCCCCCCAAGCACGCCTATGGCCAGGTTCCTCTTGTCGTATTCCTCCAGCACTTTCGAGATTTGCTTTTGGGTTATCATTTTTATTATCGCGCTGCACAATTATTTGTTCATTCGCAAGTTCTTTCTTAAAGCTTTATTCTAATTCCAATGAAAATTCTTATTCTTAATTCCGTCGTTTTTCTTCAACAGCGATTTATTGAAAAACGACAGCCGCAGCAATTGTGTGGCTTGTCCTTTCGCCATGAGCAAAGCGTAAAGCGAAAGGACGGAATTATTTGTTTTTGTTGATGATTTTTTGTTTTGCAATGATTATAATAATGTTGAAATTAATGGCCTATTTTAATTCTACGATTCCAATGCCTATCAATCACTATTAATTTAATACCTTATTTAACTTATTTTCCTTTATTGCATTCTTTATCTCTATTGCTATCCTTCTGCCAGTAGACATGGGAATGTCGTACTTCAGCCATGTATACGGGCTGCCGTTTATGAACGGATTTGTTCCTGCCACAATCCTTGCTGAGATCTCAAAGACATATATCTCTTCTTCCGGCGTAAGTATGGTCTCAAGGCAGAACGGCCCGAACAGCCCCGGCGGCGCCAGCTTCTTGGACTCTTTTACAACGGATTCTCCCATTTCAATGAGCCTTGGCAGGAATGACTCGCGCACGACAACAGGTATGTTTCCTACAATGACGTAGCTTGGGTCTATCTTCGGCAAAGTAACCTGGTCTCTGGCAGATATCCTGCCCAAAGAATCAACATTGCTCTCATACCTTATATCGCACCCCATTATCTCAAGCTCTTCTGTCAATGGAGAGTAAAAATAATGGATGAACAAAGGCACGCCTATGATATATTCCTGGATGACGTGCTGCCTCAGCCTGTAGGGCTTTATCTTCTGCCTGAAATCCGCCTGGTTCTTGGCCAGAAAATAGCCTTTTCCGCCTTCTGCC
>JACOZO010000006.1 GCA_016181325.1 Candidatus Woesearchaeota archaeon
CTTGCCCTTGCAGAGCTGCTGCCCATGGAAAAGCTTGTCGATACTGTTTCATTCCCGAATCCAAATGACGAAAATGCGCCCCTGATAAGGACCGTGCCGGCCGGACAGGGCAGGGATCTCATGACCAAGGCGAGAATACAAAGCCTGACTACATTCAAGAACCAGAACCTGATCATGTTTGCCCTTGTGCTGCTTGCAATGTTCATGCCATGGTGGGCGCGCTCCCATTATAATTCCGACATAATGTTTGCCGCATTTTTCCTTGGGGGCATGATATTCCTCGGGGCATTTGTGCTCTTCCTGAATCTTGGAAGGAGGGTGGCGGACAACAAAGTCAGGGTGCCTAAGCTGATAGTTGACAACTACAAAAGAAAGACCGCGCCTTTCAATGACGCGACAGGGGCCCATGCAGGGGCGCTTCTCGGCGATGTGCTTCATGACCCTTTTCAGTCCTTTTCAGTAGTAACAAAATTAACTTCAATTGAAAATGGAAAAAATATAGATGTTGAAATAAATAATAAAGTTGACAGATTATTTGATAAATTCAAAAATAAAATCTCGAAAAAAGTCGAATGTAACTATGAAGCAATCCATCTTCCAAAAAGTGAACTTTCAGTTCTAGGCGAAACTAACGGTTCAATTTCTCCAATTGAAGTCTTATCATCTAATAGATATGATTATGATGGTGAGATGATAAAACTAACAACTTCAGAAAATAAAGAACTTATCGTTACACCAGAGCATAAAATAGCTATTTGGAAAAACGGAAAAATTGATTATATCGGGGCTAAAGATATAAAGGAGGGCGACAAAGCAGTTGCAAAGTCTGAAGATATAATAATTGATGAACAAGATGTAATTAATACTTATTCAAAAGAACAACAAAATCTAGCAAAGTCTTATTATGATTATTTGGAATTAAGAAAACAAAACCCCTCTTGGGGATATAAACGAATTGCCACAAAATTAGGCGTCTCTTATGGCAGAACAAGATGGTGGTGGGAGAAGAATTCTGCTCCAGTTCCAGTGCAAACAATTGAACATCTCAAAAATAAAAGATTATTGCCATTAAGAGTTGATAACCCAAAATTGTCTTTAATAGCAAAAGTACTTGGTTCAACTTTTGGGGATGGGGGTATCTTTGAAAATTTAAACGCAATATTCTTGTCTAGTTCAAACTTTAAAGATACCGAAGAATTCTCAGAAGATTTGCAGAAAATATTTGAAAATGATGTGATTATCAACACAGAATTAAGAGAAGGAGGCGAATTCGGACATTCCTGGTGTATGTCAAATACCAATAGAAATATTATAAGATTTTTTATAGCCCTTGGAGCACCAATAGGAAACAAGACTGTTAAAGAATTATTTATACCAAAGTGGCTAAAGTTAAATAAAAAATATGAGGATGAATTTTATGGGTCATTATTTGGAGGAGGACTAGGTGTTTCCACATACAATAGACTTCCTAGGATAGAATTTACCATAACGGGGCGTAAAAACATAGAAGAAAATAGAATTCAATTTCTTGATGAGATAATTGATTATCTAAACGGAAAATTTATAGACGTAACAAAAAGAGGTATAGACATAACAAATGTATCAACAAAAAAAGGCCATAAAGATAACAGAAGATACAGATTTATTCTATCACAATCTACGAATAACATAGAAACTTTCATTAAGAAAATCAAAATTAACTATTGCAACCTTAAAAAATACAAACTTCTAACTGCACTGGACAGAGATATGAAAGACAAGCTCTTAAAATACTTAGATTTAAGGGCAAAAGGGCTTGGTGCTGAGTCAATAATGAAAAGATTGCAAATAGACCAAAAATATCTTTACAAAATCTTGAATAGTACTTCTTTAGATTTAGCAGAGGTGGGAGCCGCATGAAGCTAACCAGCGAAAAAATAACAAAAACAGAGAAAATTCATTACAAAGGCAAACTCTATAATTTAACCACCTCGTCAGGTAACATAATAGTCAACGGGATACTCTGCAAAAACTCCGGCGGCCTTGGAACTCCCGCCCATGAAAGGGTAGTTGCTGGAATGATCCACAAGTCCCACATGGGGGTGTTATTCATCGACGAAATAGCCACCTTGCAGCCGCATACCCAGCAGGAGATGCTTTCCTCGCTGCAGGAAAAGAAATTTGCAATAACTGGCCAGAGTGAGAGGTCTGCCGGGGCGATGGTGAGGACCGAGCCGGTGCCGTGCGATTTTGTGCTCGTCGCAGCAGGCAATCTTGAGACAATAAAGCACATGCACCCTGCATTGAGGAGCAGGATCACCGGATACGGATATGAGGTATACATGAAAGATACGATGCCGGATACCGAGGAAAACAGGGAGAAGATAACAAGGTTTATCGCCCAGGAAGTTGTAAAGGACAAGAAGGTGCCCCATTTCAGCGCCGAGGCCATCGAAGCGATAATTGAGGAAGCCAGAAGAAGGGCCAACAGGAAGAATCATCTGACATTGCGTTTGAGGGAGCTTGGTGGATTGATAAGGGCTGCAGGAGATATTGCGCAGGAGCGGAAAGCAAAGCTTGTTGACAAGCAGCACATTGATGATGCGAAGAAGATAGCAAGGACCCTTGAGCAGCAGCTGGCTGACAAGTACATAGAGCAGAAGAAGGAATATGAGATTATCATCACTAGCGGAAAAAAGATAGGCAGGGTGAATGGCCTGGCAGTCATAGGCATCACTCCGCCGTATTCCGGGATAATACTTCCTATAGAATCTGAAGTCACTCCCGGCGGAAAGGAATCTGAGATAATAGCAACCGGCAAGCTGGGTGATATCGCAAAGGAGGCAATAATCAATGTCTCTGCCATAATCAAGAAATACTTCGGTGAAGACCTAAAGGAGACTTACGACATCTACGTCCAGTTCCTGCAGACCTATGAAGGTGTGGAAGGCGACAGCGCTTCAATCGCAGTCGCAACTTCTGTCATTTCCGCTTTCAAAAAGATTCCTGTGAAGCAGGACCTGGCCATGACAGGCAGCCTGAGCGTCCGGGGTGAAGTGCTTCCCGTCGGCGGAGTCACTGCAAAAGTCGAGGCTGCAATAGAGGCCGGCATAAAAAGGGTAATAGTGCCCAAAGTGAATCTCAAGGACATAATAATATCCAAATCAAAACTGGCAGGCATCGAGATAATCCCAGTCAGCACGATTGAGGAAGTGCTGAAATTGGCGCTGGACTGGAGCGGGAAAGAAAACATACTCAAGAAAATTGTCGGCACAGATTAACTCCATACTGCAATAAAAGGCTTAATTTGCCTTCTTCCACCTGACCCCTTCTTTGGTGTCTTCCAGAATTATTCCTTTCTGCCTTAATTCATCTCTTATCCTGTCAGCATTTGCAAAATCCTTCTCTTTTCTTGCGTTTTCACGCTCGGCAATCATCTTCTTCAGTTTGCCGTCAAGCACGTCCTTCTTTTCGTCCCTAAGAATCCCAAGGACGCTGCCGAAATCCTCCATTGCGCCAATGACATTCTTGGCATCTGCCCTGCCTATCTTGCCTTCCATCATAAGGGTATTAACATCCTTGACAAGGTCAAAAATCTGCCCTAATGCCATGCTTGTGTTCAGATCGTCGTCCATGGATCCCTCGAACAATTTTTCTGCCTTTGCTGCCAGCTTTGCCACGCTCTTATTTTTCACGCTGCCTCTTATCTCCATCAATTTCATCATGAAATTATCAAGCCTCTGGACGGCATTCTCGGCGGCTTTGACAGCATCTTCCGTGAAATTAAGCTGCTCCCTGTAATGCACGGAAAGCAGGAGATATCGTATGGCTCTTGCATTGTGGCCTTTCTTCCGCAGGTCCCTCAGCGTGAAGAAATTTCCCAGCGACTTTGACATTTTCCTGCCATCAACCAGCAGGTGCTCGTTATGGAACCAGTAATTGGCGAATTTTTCTCCGGTATAGGCCTCGCTTTGAGCAATCTCATTCTCGTGGTGCGGGAACTTCAAGTCCACTCCGCCTGCATGTATGTCAAAATGCTTGCCGAGATATTTCATTGACATCGCGCTGCATTCAATGTGCCAGCCGGGCCTGCCTTTCCCTATCTCAGTCTCCCAGAAAACATCCCTATCTTCCTTGTCGTAGGCTTTCCATAATGCAAAATCATTTGCTTCTTCTTTCTCATAGGAATCCCGTTTCACCCTTGCCCCAACTTTTAATGAGCTGATTTCAGTATTGGAAAGTTTTCCATAATCCTTGAATTTGGAGATATCATAATATACTGAGCCGTCATCTGCCCTGTAAGCTGTCCCGTTTTTCAGCAGTTTCTTTATTATTCCAACCATCTCCTTTATGTGTTCAGTGGCCTTTGGATACATGTCAGCCTTGTCGATGTTCAGCGATTCAATATCTTCAAAAAAAGCCTTTTCGTATCTTCCTGTAAATTCCTTTAGGGAAATGCCTTCCTTGTTTGCGCCCTTGATTATTTTATCATCGACATCTGTAAGATTCATCACGTGCTTTACCCTGAAACCCTTGTATTTCAGAAACCTCTTGAGGATGTCGCTGCAGACATAAGCCCTGAAATTGCCTATGTGGGCGTAATCATAGACTGTCGGGCCGCATGTATACATGCCCACAATCTTGTCCTTTATAGGCTTAAATGATTTCTTTTCCCTGGTTAGTGTATTGTATAATTTCAGCACCATTGTTATTTGCTTTCTTTGTTCTCCATTAATAAAATTTTTCTTTTCATCTCGAACCATTCCTCTTTTGGGACTTCTACGCGCTCAATCTCCTCCTTTCTAACTTTCTTCCCGCCCCTTACAATGTACTTGCCAAGCTCCGCGACAACTGTTGAATTTGGAGGCACGTCATCTATGACAATGGCGCCTGCCCCTATCTTGCTGTTGTTTCCTACAGTAACCGGCCCGAGTATCTTGCAGCCCACACCCAGTGTCACGTTATTGCCTATTGTAGGGTGCCTTTTCTGCCCTTTCTTGTCGACCCACCATCCATGGCCCCCCAAGGTAACACCATGGTACATCATCACATCATCGCCTATTTCAGCAGTCTCTCCTATCACTATCCCGTGGCCGTGGTCTATGAAGAACCTCCTTCCTATCTTGGCTCCCGGATGTATCTCTATGCTTGTCAGAAGCCTGCTTATCTGCGACAAAAGCCTTGGCAGGAAAGGGACTCCTGCACTATAAATAGAATGGGCAATCCTGTGCATCCATATGGCATGCACTCCCTGGTAAAGGAATACTTCGGGGAAATTTATGCCTTTTTTCAGTGCAGGGTCTTTATGGTATGCTGTCCTTAAGGTTTCAAGCATGTAAATCACTCAATTTTGTATAATTATCCATAATTAAGAAAAGCGAGGGATGGGATTCGAACCCATGATAAAGCGGGATCTGCATTTCATCACCTTTCGGCTCAAAATGCTGTCTTTGCAGCATGGAGTACTCGTTTGGAGTATCGCTCCCCTTAGGCCTCTTGGGCACCCTCGCGTGGATAACAATGAGAATGATCTAGCAACAACACATGGATGTGATTAGTTCTGCCATAACAAATCTAAATTCGCCTTTCCTATTTAAATATTTGTCTTCCATAATCCCATTTATTTATACATAAACTCGTCGTTCCTGTTGTTCAGGTCCACAAAATACAGGTTTTCCAAAAAATCCCCGCGTTCCCGTGTTTTTTGCATGTCTATCTCTTTGGCCATCTCCATCACCTCCAAAACATTTAGAAAAATTTAAGGAATGTTAATGGCAGTCAAAAGGCGACCGGGGAGCAAATATAACAAAACCTAATCTTGACCTTCGCCAGAATGCACATTTTTGCCCCAGTATGCTTTGCCATGTTATTCTAAATACCTTAATCACACTTCAGCAGAGCTACTATTTAAATGTTTTTATAGGGGATTGTTAATTTACATAAAATTGCTTGGTTATCAGGATTTGAATACACTGGGAAATCCAGATTGTGCACACCCCTTGCTTTAGCTGGGGGAAAACAATCTGGATTTCCTGTGTGCTCAAAAACACGCCATGCACTCTAGTGCGGGGTGTTTTTGACATCTGTGGGCTTCATCCAAAAAATGGGTTAGCAGCTTTGAAGTCAAAATGCTTTTACCATCATATGCAAATGCGCTGCGGGGGGATGTCCCTTACGGGGACGCAGGCATTTTGAGGCTGCTAACCTGAGCGAATGCGAATTTTTGGATGAAGCCACATCTGTGCAAAAATTTAAATATACTAATTACAGAAAAAAAGCATGACAGGAAAAATAATAATGTTATTTACTCTTTCTGCCTTGTTATTAACATTGCCTTTGGGCGCGTATTCTCACAGTGATGAAGTGGAATCAGATGAGAATGCTGAGTTGGGTAATAGCTTTCTAACTTATCTTTCGTATACATGGACTTCTGTCAGCATAGGATTATTTGCGATCGGAATCCTTCTGATTGTCTCCTTATTTCTTAAGACTAATCTGGATAACTCACACAAGAAGGCGCTCTATTTTTCAACGGCTGCAGTAATCTCAATAGTCACACTTTACCTTATAATATCAACGCTTTCAATAAACATAATGTCTGAGACAAAAGGCCCCGTACACTGGCATGCGGATTTTGAAATTTGGTACTGCGGTGAAAAAATAGATTTGGTCGATCCAGGAGGAATTTCAAGCAAGGTGGGCACAAACATCCTGCACGAGCACAACGACGACAGGATTCACGTTGAAGGTGTTGTTATGGAAAGGCATCATGCAGACCTTTACAATTTCTTCAGGACTATCGGCGGCTATCTCGAATACGGCAGTTTAGGTGTGCCTGCAATTGACGGATTTGTTGAAATAAGGGATGGTGACCTCTGCAGCGGCAGGCAGGGAAAGATTCAGGTTTTTGTATATAAAGTCCTGAACCCCCAGTCAGCCGGAGTATGGGAATTTGAGCAGTTAAAACTCCTGGATTTCAGGAACTATGTCCTATCACCTTTCTCAAATGTCCCGCCGGGTGACTGCATAATAATTGAGTTTGACCAGGAGAAGGATTTCACTGATAGGATGTGCAACACTTACATACAAAGCATGCAGAAGGGTGATATGATTGGCAGTTGAAGCATATTTGCCGACGCTAAGCGCGGTTGTTACAACTGCATTGATAGACTCGATTAATCCGTGTGCCATAGGCGTGTTAATCCTGCTCATATCTGTGATGCTCGCGTTCAAGAAAAAGAGCCAGATGATTACTTACGGCGCTGTCTACATTATATCTGTGTTCATTACCTACCTTCTGGCAGGATTTGGAATTCTGTACTTTCTGGCGTCTGTCCCGCTTTACGTCAGCGAATACATCTCAATAGCAGTAGGCACGCTGATTGTGGCAGCAGGCCTGATAGAGATTAAGGATTTTTTTTGGTACGGAAAAGGCATAACTCTGGCAATACCTCAAAATGAGACCAAGAGGATACACGAGCTTACGAAAAAAATCACGCTGCCAGGCGTGGCGCTTTTAGGGGTTTTTGTGGCCGGAGTTGAGCTGCCGTGCACCGGCGCCCCTTACCTTGCCATTCTTGCATTATTATCGCAGAACTTCGATTTTGCCGCAGTGCTTATGCTCATATTATACAACATCTTGTTTGTGGCGCCGCTGATTGTCATACTGGTCCTTGTGAATTTCGGCGTCAAGCTGCAGCATATCAAGAGATGGAAGCATGAAAACAGGGCATACATGAGGCTTGCCACGGGAATAACGCTCATCCTGCTGGGTTGGCTGCTTATGCTGATTGCCAATGGCACAATCAACCTTAACTGAATATGGGAAGAAGCAAAAAAGCACGAAAATTTGGGAAAGTCTGCATAGTCAAGAGAAGGGGCCATTGCGAGGCTTATGATGAGAGAAAAGTATACGGCTCTTGCTATTTTGCATGCCGAAGCAGCCATCTGGGTGAGATAGAATCTGAGAAAATATGCTCAAGGGTCTGCAAGTCAATAAGCAGGATCATAAAAAACAAAAAGGAAATAACCTCAAACAGCATATTTAAATATATGGTAAGGGAGCTTAAGAAGCACGATAAGGATATGGCATTCATGTATGAAACTCACAGGGACATCTCTTGATCAGAGAGGCAAAATGGCAAAAGGAAAGAAAAAGCAGAAGAGCAGCAAAAAGAAAAAATCAGGCAAGCCAAAGGTATGCGAGTTCTGCTAGCAATATAATCATGGCATATCATGAAGAGCATGGTGAAGGCCGCTCAGGCCTGAGAGACACTATACTTGGCGGCCAGGACGGCTTGGTCAATGTGCTTGGCATAGTCTTGGCTGTAGCCACAGCGACAAGCAGCACAAAAGTTGTCCTGATAGCTGCATTGGCGGCAACGCTCGCAGAATCAATCTCAATGGCTGCGGTCGCCTACACTTCGTCAAAGGCAGCAAGAGATTTCTATTACAGGCAGCTTGAGACGGAAAAAAGGGAAATAGAGGAAATGCCGGAAATAGAAAGAAAGGAGATAAAGGATATTTACTACCAAAAAGGG
>JACOZO010000007.1 GCA_016181325.1 Candidatus Woesearchaeota archaeon
GGAGCTGAAAAAGGACAGGGACCAGGCCATGAAGTACAAGGACATGAGCGACAGGATACGGACAAACAAGGCTTCATACCTCAAGATACAGATAGACAGGAAGGAAAAGGAAAAAAGCGAAGTGGAGGACAGGCTTGCCAGGGGGGAAAAAGAGCTTGAGAAGATAAAGGCCAAAATAATGTCATTGAAGCAGGAAAACGAGTCAAAAAAGGCCCAGATTGAGGAGATTACAAAAGACATAGAGAAAAAAGGCGAGGTGGAGCAGGTCAGGCTCAACAAGGAGATCGAGTCCCTGAAGATAGAGCTTACGAAAAAGCATTCCAGGAGCGAGACATGCAGGAGTGAGACAGGCAAGGTGCGCAAGAGGAGGGAAGACCTGAAGCGCAGCATGCAGGAGCTGGAGGAAAAGATAACCCAGCTTGGGAATGAGAAGGCGCAGCTTGAGGAAAACGTCCTTGCAAAGGAAAAAGAGAGGGACCAGCTGCACAAAAGGCTGATTGTGCTGAAGAAAAAGAGCAACATGGAGGATGCTGCCGGGGTCGAGGTAAAGGTCGAGGCCATAGACAAGCGCGCTGATGAGCTGCAGAAGGAGATAAACGCGCTGAGGGAAAAGCAGCACGGCGTTATACGGGAGAATGACAGGCTGCAGCACGAGATCAGGCTTATAGACGAGAAAATCAACAAGGTAGTGGATGTCGAGAGGGAATACAAAAAGAAAGAGGACGAGCTGAATGCGAGAAGGCAGGAGTTCAAGAAATCAACGCTTGAGCTGAATAAGCGGCTGGATGAGGATTCCATAATAGCCGTGCAGCTCTCGCGCTCAAGGACCGAGCTGCACAAGCTCAACGAAGAGATCACTTCGCTGAGGGCCAGGGATTTCGGGATAAGCGAGAGGAAGCTGGGCGACATTGCGGTGTCGAAGATACTGGAGCTTAAGGCAAGGAAAAGGGGGATTTACGGCACCGTGGCAGAGCTCGGAAATGCCAGCTCAAAGTACTCTGTCGCTCTTGAGGTGGCGGCCGGGCCAAGGCTGAAAAGCATTGTGGTAGATGATGACAGGACGGCTGCCGAATGCATAAAATACCTCAAAGACAACAGGCTTGGGACTGCGACATTCCTCCCCCTCACAAAGCTTGAAGACAGGGGGATCAGCCAGGATGTCAGGAAGCTTGCGGACTCACGCGGCTCGCACGGCCTGGCCATCAGTCTGGTGGAGTTCGATTCAAAGTTCAAGAAGGTGTTTTCCTATGTTCTTGCGAATACCATAATAGTCGATGACATTGACGTCGCGCTCAGGCTTGGGGTAGGAAACGCGAAATTCGTCACCCTTGATGGTGATGTGGCGGAGATGAGCGGCGTAATGCACGGCGGCTACAGGGAAAAGAAGAAGCACTCCGTGGGATTCAGGGAAAAGGAGCTGTCAGGCGACATAGAGAAGGCAGAAGCGCGCATGGGAGAGGTCAAGAGCACAGTTGACATGCTTGAGAGCAAGAGGGTCGAGAACGAGGACCTCATCAAAAGCCTGAGGGAGAAAAAGGCAATTCTGGAAGCTGACATCATTAAGGAAGAAAAGCTGCTTGAGCTTGAGACAGGAGACACAAAAGTGCTTGAGCTGAAGAAGCAGGACCTCAGGAAGAATGAAAAGGCATTTGAGGACGAGTTGAGGGGCATAAGCTCGCAGATCTCGGGGTGCAACAGCGAGCTGGCGCAGCTGAAGATTGAAAAGCAGAAGCTCAGGAACGTGATAACACAGATGAAAAATCCCACCCTGCTTGCGGAGATAAACACATTCGAGCAGAAGCTGCTTGAATTCAACGAGGAAATATTAAGGCTAAGGTCTGAGTCAAAGAACGCGGACACGCAGATATTCAATATTTATGCTCCGGAAAAGTCCAGGACAGAGAACATCATAAAGCAGCTTGACAGGGACGAGTTGGGATTTGACGCTGAATGGAAAGGGCTGGAGCAGGACATTGGCAGTGATGAGAAAATCCTGATGGAAAAGGAAGAGATGTTCAAGGAGTTTTATGCCAAGTTCCGTAGTCTTTTTGAGAAAAGGGGAAAAATAGGCGAAGAGGTCCAAAAAAACGAGTTTGGGATAGACAAACTCATTGAGGAGAGCAGGCAGTCGGAAATTAAGGTCAATACATTCTCAATCAGGCGAGCCGAGATGTCAGCTGTATTGGCGGGCATGAATGCCGAATTCCAGCAGTACGAGGGCGTGAAGCTGGACATAGGCAGGAGCGAGGAAGAGCTGAAGGCGGACATTTCAAAGTTCGAGAGGATGCAGAGCGACATAGGCTCTGTCAACATGCGGGCCCTTGAGATTTATGAGGAAGTCGAGAAGCAGTACGGCGAACTGCTTGACAAGAAGAAAACCCTCACGGGCGAGAAGGAGGATGTTATCGGCATGATGGGCGAGATAGAAGGCAAGAAAAAGGAGCTTTTCGTCAGGACTTTCAGCGGCATAAACGAGAACTTCAAGAAATTCTTCGGCATGCTGTCCACAAAGGGCAGCGAGGCAAACCTTGTGCTGGAGAACGAGGAGAGCCCATTTGAGGCGGGGGTAAGGATCAATGTCAAGATAGGCACGAGCAAGTTCCTTGACATAAGGAGCCTGTCAGGCGGGGAAAAGACCATGACGGCCCTTGCGTTCATATTCTCGATGCAGGAGTACGAGCCTGCGTCATTCTACGTGCTAGATGAGGTTGACGCGGCCCTTGACAAGCACAACTCAGAGAAGCTCTCGAAGCTCATAAGGGAATATGCAAAAAAGGCCCAGTACATCATGATATCGCACAACGACTCGGTCATATCGGAATCGGACATCCTTTACGGGATCTCGATGAACGAGGACGGCGTGAGCAAGGTCGTCAGTTTGAAGGTATGAAAACAGAAGCGCTACCTCACGACAGGATATTTCTCTATGGGGGTGTTGGAGCCGAACTTTATCCTGAAGTATTCCGTCATCCAAAGCCAAATTGTTGAGTAAAATCCCATGTATCTGAATCTCCTGCTCGATGCATAATGCGGGCAGTTATCAAGGATGGTGATTTTGCCTTGATTTTTCAGCTTCTGGCCAAACTCATTGTCCTCGCAGATGCAGTTCCTGAATCCGTCAGTTTTGTCAAATGCGTCCTTCCTGACAAATATGCAGTAAGCGTAGGTTATTTTGAGGATCATCTGCACAAGCGGGGAGAAAAGGTTCAGCACCCTTACCCTGTAGTCTATCGGCTCAAATATCCCTGTTGTCGAGCCGCCTACAATGCTGTTTCTTGCCATGGCCCTGCTGATTTCCAAAAGAGTATTGGGCGGCAGGATTGTATCTGCATGGGTGAAGATAAGTATATCGCCTTTTGCATATTCAGCCCCAAGGTTCTGCTGGTAGCCGACTCCCCTTTTATCAGACATGATGACCCTGGAATACCTTTTGGCAATCTCAACAGTGTTATCAGTGCTCTTGCCGTCAACTACGATGATTTCAAAGTCCCTGAATGACTGCTTCTTCAGCCCTTCAAGGCATTTTCCAAGATATTTTTCCTCATTCAAAGTCGGGATAATTACGCTTATCATCAGAAATCGAGAATTTCAGATTGTATATAAAACTAATCGTAAAACAAAAAATGCGTCGGCCGGGACTTTCGTAACCTTTTCAACGATTTTTCCGCTTCAAAGCGAAAAAATCCCCTGCTGCAGTGATTTTTGTCCTTTGAGGGCAAAAATCCTCTTTTTGGTCAAGCTTTTTTAAGCCGAGCCAAAGACGAGGTCTTAAAAAAAGGTTGTTTCGAACCCGGACAGTCGGCTTGCTTCTTGGCTTGGAAGGCCGAAGTCATAGCCATAGCCCCATCAGTGATGTTTAGACCACCGACGCATTAGGATGAAGACTTTAATTTTCTTTATAAATTTAACCCAAAACTTTAAATACTGTTATCCCGTGGAGCAGTTAAAGGGGTGGTAGCAGTGGAGGATTATAAGAACGTAGTTCCGCATATAGACATAGACCGGAGCATCAGCAACATAGAGTATTTTTCTTTTGAAGGCATGGACAGCAGCTATGCGTCTGAATTCAGGAATGACATAACCAGCCACAATGATCCCATAGAGATGCATCTTATCAAGACAGCCTCCTACAAGGAAGCACTGATTTTCAGGCTCAAGAATGCCATGGGAGAATATGCAGATGCCTGGAAGGAGCTGCTCAGCGCAGAGCAGAAGACCTTTGGCGGTAGCAAGATATTCTACATCAATGACGGGTGCACGAAGCTGCTCGTCCTTGCGGTGCCAAATGAGCTGAACAGCAAGCTGACGATGGTAGTGAACAGGCTCAACAAGATAAACGAGAAGATAAGCAGGGCGAATTCAAGGATAAAGAAGGAGAACATTGATTTGTACTCAGCCAGAATAAAGTCAAAGACTGACACGAAGAAGAAAGAGGAAATCATCAATTTTATTAATCAGAACCTGAAAGTCTGATTGGAAATCACAACAATATTAAGCTGATAAGTTAGCGTATGATTGATGGACAAGCTGAAAATAGGCTCTGCAGGAATATTCTACGAATACACTAAAGGAAAAAGCCCGTGTATTGCTTTTATCCACGGACTTGGCGCAAACTGCACTGCATGGCAGAGGGAATTCGCGCATTTTCAGAAAAAAGGCTATTCAGCCCTAAGATTTGATCTGCGCGGCCATGGCATGTCATCGAAAATGACGCCAAAATTCAATGATTTCTCAAGAGACCTGTTTGCACTGGTGCGTAAAAACAGGCTTAATAAGATTATCCTTGTCGGCCACAGCATGGGCGGCATGATAGCGCTCGATTATTACAAAAAGCATTCCAAAAATGTGGCTGCAATAATACTTGTTGACTCGTCTTACAGGCTATCACCGGAAACATTGAAAATTCTGGCGCCGATAGAATTCCTTGTCATGCAAATTATAGGGTATTTTGCCAATTTCAGGAAAAAGAGCAGGCATATGGATTTCCAGAGATTCAGGAAAAAGAGCGACTTCAGGATTATATACGAGCTAAGCTCTTCCCTGGATGCCATTCCTTATAGCATGGACATAGTAAAAGACATGGGGAAAACTGATTTTTTCAGAATGTTGGGCAGGATAAAATGCCCCGTGCTTGTAATATCAAGCGAAAATGACGAGTTCTTCAGGATTTCAGCTTCAAGGAAAATGGCAGGCATGATCCCGGAAGGGCATTTCAAGCCAATAAAAGGCACCCATTCAAGCATTATAAAGCGCCCAAGGGAAATAAGCGGAATAATCGAGGAATTTATAAAGCACCATTTATGATGGATTAATGTAAGATAATTTTATATTTGATTGTTGGTTTCTCAGGATATATGGGGGAAGGAAAATTCCTGGAATTGGGGCGGCTTGAAGGCGTGGGGGATTTGAGGATATATTATGAAGTTCTAAGTGGGCATCCTCCTATTGTTTTCCTGCATGGAGTTACCTCAAACCACACAATGTTCCATCCTTACATGGAACATTTTCAAGCTGAAGGATTCGGGACATTGGCTTATGACCACAGGGGTGATGGAAAATCCACCCATATACCTGATTCAAGGTTGCATACACTGCCTGATAATGTTAGTGATCTTGAAGCCCTCTTAAATGCAGAGGGCATTGAAAAAGCCACATTCATTGGACAGTCATTGGGGGGCATGATAGCGCAGTCTTATGCTATAGCCCATCCTTCAAAAGTTGATGCTTTAGTGCTTATTTCAACATCATATGATTTCACTAAAACTTTTGAAAGAACAGCGCGGAATAGGCTTTTGCTGAAAATAGATCCTGCAACAAGAATGGCTCTTAATCTGCTGAATTTGATGATGGGATTCCGCTATAAAAGCAGGGAAGATTATTATCCTGATTTCAGTGAAGATAGATTTAGAGAAAAGCCGGAAGCATATTTCTTATTTGCAGTCTATGGCAAAAACAGTGCAGCATACGTCAGAGCCATGCACGCTTTGACCGGTGAAATGATGAAGTGG
>JACOZO010000008.1 GCA_016181325.1 Candidatus Woesearchaeota archaeon
TAAGCGTCTTTTCCGTGAAAGGATAGCCTATGCTGGCATCACCAACCCTTATTGTCTTTGCCCCTGCCTTGACAGCCATGTCTATCAGAGGCCTTACAGAGGCAGGATGCGAGTAAGACGCCCTTGGCGGCTCACCTATGTTCGGCTTTATCAGCACGATGTCCGATTCATTTATGAAATTGCCCAACGGATTGTCATAAGGCCCGAATTCCAGCTGCGCAACAGCCCTCCAGACAAGGTCATAAGCAGGATTATTTTCCCTGTCAAAAGGCACTTCCTCGCCGTATCTTACAGTTTCATTATAAGCAAAGCTGACAACCGCGTCATTGGGCTTTATCAGCATAGGGCTGTCCGGGATTTGATAGGATGCCAAAGCCTGTTTATAAGCCGCTGGCGACATTGCCGGAATCGCCTGCTTGCTCAGCTTCTCAATGAGTTTCTCGTCTTTGTAATTGCCATAAGAAGAAATTCCCAGTGTAAGAATAGATATGGCTACAAAAGCAATTAATATTTTGTTTAAATTATTTTTAAGCATGTCAAGAAGTGATTTCCTCAACCCGAATAATGCAGGCACCAATGTCATGGGCACAAAGATGGATATTTGCGCGGCTGCAGCCTTCTGGCACGGATAAGATGCCCTGCTTGGCTTTGTGCCGGTCCTCAAGGCAAACCAGAACAGGCTGAATAAGGTGAACAATAAGATAGAATTGTGCTTTATAAATCGGGAAACTCTTTTATAAAAATCCCTCATAAACATGGGGAGTAAAACTACTATAAAAAGATTGCCTATCCGACTTCGGTTATGAGCTTTCCCATAGCAATATGCTCTTTTTCATTGCCGGACTCGTCCAATGCTGCATATTTCAGTATAATGTCGCTGCTGAATTTGTCACCTGTTTTTCCGTTTGTACATCCGGATAGTTCAATGTTGGTCAGGTCATCAGCTTTAAACTGCCTGTCTAATTTGCTTTTACAGTTTCCGATTGATATTTCTGACAGCGAAATTTCAGTTCCCAATGTGTTCCTCAACAGCAGCCTGATATAATCTGGCTTTACGTCATATTCAAGGCATTGGATGCCTGTGTTCAGGTTGCAGTCGAATGGCAGTTCATCAGATAGATTTTTTTGCTCTTCTTTTGGTGCAATTTGCTTTGGAGTATCTTTAGGGAGGGATATTTGATTTGTTTCCTTGCTGATTTGTTCTTGTTTTTGACTGCATCCAATCATAACAAATACAAGAAAAGTTGGTGGCAATATTAAAAGTATAAATTTATTTTTCATTTGGGTTTTGTTAATTCCAGATAGACTGTACCAATTGCGATTTTATTATTTCTTTGTCCTTTGTTACTAATGAGGACTTTAAGTATTTGGCTGTTGCCACTATTATTCTGTCATGCATCTCTCCTAATTTAAATTCTGGGATTGACTTGATTATCTCAAGGGTTAATGGCACAACAATGAAATTATTGCTGACTTCAAGTCTAGAGAAAAGTTCCTTGTAAGTTGTTGTAATTTTGCCTGTTTCAACAAGGTGGGTGCATTCCACAAGGCATATTGAAGGAATAGCTATGGTCTCCTTTCCACTCTCAGCGGAAATAAATATCTCATTCGCTTTTGAGGGTAGTTTATTTAAAAGGTAGTAAATCCAAGCGTGAGTATCTGCAACAATCATTTTATATTCCTTTAAATAAGGACTTTTCAGATTCTTCTATAGACTTATCAAGCTCTTTTTCACTAAGCTTGGTTTTTGCTATGCCCCTGAAAGATACAGGTTTCTTCATTTTATAGTTATAATTAGATAAAATTAAGGTTTTAATGCTGCTAATTTCGCTTTCTATGTTATCTAATTTTTTAATTAGTTTATATTCCATTTTATAATTGAAATGTTTGCAATGTATTTAATAATTTCGGTGTATTATTGTCTAACTCTCGAAACAACAATTAGGATATTTGATTTACATAATCTAAGGAAGTTAACTCCATCACCAGATTTAAATACTTATTAATATTGATTAGTTTTGCCAATAGGGTAAAGTTATGTTAAAAGCCTCTGCCGAGATTTGAACTCGGGTCCTGCTGCTTACGAGGCAGCTGCTCCACCACTAAGCTACAGAGGCATTAAAGAAAAAGAATCACTTAATTGCATTTAAAAGTTCTTCTTTAGAATTGAATTTCTTCTGGCATTCAAAGCATATAGTGTGTTTCCTGCCTTTTGCGTCCTTGATGTAGGTACCCAGTATCTTGTTAAGAAACGTCGATTCAATCTTATTGCCACATATTTCACATTTCATTATTGAGCAAAAGTTTTTAACCTATTAAAAATCTTGCGTAAATAATTGCAGAGTAATTAAATTATTTACTTAGGGAGGGAATTACATGAGCGCACTAGCTGTATTCGTTAAGCCCTCCACCCACCCCTGCACTTAAGAGCGGAAGGTGTCAAGACAACAGAGAACATTAAAATTGAAATAAGGCCCCACCCCTGCACTTAAGAGCGGAAGGTGCGACTTAGCCCATCGCCTGCATTGAGGCGAGTGTGCACATTTTCAACCCAATCAATGCCGCCAATATTGGGGCGGCCTAGACCCAAAAGGAAGGAATTTTAAGATATAGGCTAAATAAAAACAGATTAAGAAAATGACCAGATTAGCAATTGTAATCAAGGAAAGGTGCAACCCGATTGGCTGCGGAAACTACCTATGCGCGAGGATGTGCCCTGTCAACAGGGAAGGCAAGGACTGCATAATACCGAGCCCGAACCACAAGGCGCTCATAGTTGAAAAGCTCTGCACAGGCTGCGGAATCTGCCCCAACATATGCCCTTTTGACGCGATAAGGATAATCAACCTGCCTGAAGAGCTTACAAAGCAGCCTGTCCACAGGTATGGGGAGAATGAGTTTGTGCTTTATTCCATCCCCACTCCTCTGTTCGGGAACGTGACAGGCATTGTCGGAGTGAATGGCATAGGGAAATCAACTGCTGTCAAGGTCCTTGCAGGCGTGCTTCATCCCAACTTCGGTGATTTCAAGGCCGAACTTCCGGATGAAAAAGAATATTATAATAGGATAATAAGATATTTCAAAGGCACGCAGGCTCAGGGATTTTTCGAGAATGTCAGGAAAGGCAAGGTGAAGATTGCGTACAAGCCCCAGCAGGTTGAGCTGATACCGAGGAATGCAAAGGGCAAGGTAATGGACCTGCTGAAAAACGTGGATGAGAAAGGATTGCTTGACAGTGTCTCTGATGAGCTGCAGCTCAGCCAGATACTTGACAATGACATATCGGAAGTTTCCGGAGGAGAGCTGCAGAGGGTTGCGATTGCTGCTACTGTGCTGAAGGGCGCCAGCATATACATTTTCGACGAGCCAACAAGCTACCTTGACATAAAGCAGAGGATCAATGCCAGCAGGCTGATAAAATCCCTGGTAAATGAAAAATCCTCGGTGCTTGCAATAGAGCACGACCTTGTGATCCTTGATCATATGACTGACATGGTCCACATAATGTACGGCAGGGAGGCATGCTACGGCATAGTATCGGCTGTCAAGCCAACAAGAAACGGTGTCAATTCATACCTGTCAGGCTACCTGAGGGAAGAAAATGTGAGATTCAGGGAATCCACGATAAAGTTCAATGAAAGGCCGCCTGTCAAGCTGCACCTGAAGGAGCAGCTGGTTTCATGGGACAATATTGAGAAGAAGCTTGGAAAATTCAGCCTGAAAGCGTCATCAGGAGAGATAAAAAAGGGCGATATGATAGGGGTTCTTGGCGAGAACGGCATAGGCAAGACCACTTTTGTGAAGATACTTGCGAATGTGATAAAGCAGGACAAAGGCGATATCAGCAAAAAGATCAAGGTGAGCTACAAGCCGCAGTATATTGAGTCTTCTGACAGGACTGTCGGTGAAGCCCTAAAGACTGCTTTCGAGAAGTATGAGAACCAGCTCATAAACCCGCTCTTCATAAGGCCATGGGCCCTGAAGAAAGTAAGCGAGCTTTCCGGCGGAGAATTGCAGAGGGTTGCGATTGCTGAATGCCTGCAGAAAGAAGCCGATTTGTATCTTTTGGACGAGCCTTCCGCATATCTTGATTCCGAGCAGAGGCTGGTTGCATCAAAAGTCATAAGGGATTTCATAGACCACAAAGGGGCATCTGCATTGATAGTCGATCATGACCTGCTTTTTATTGACTACATAAGCGACAGGCTGATGATATTCACAGGCAAGCCTGCCATCAACGGGAATGTTGAAGGGCCGTTTGCCATGGAAGAAGGCATGAACAAGTTTCTGAAGGAGCTTGGCATCACATTGAGAAGGGACAAGGAAAGCAACCGGCCAAGGATAAACAAGCCCGACTCAAGGCTCGACAGGGAGCAGAAGGAAAGCGGGAAGTATTATTATGTGTAAATTTACCTAATTTTACCCCCTTTGGGCGATTAGGTAATTCATTTAGTTTATGCCTATAACCAACTCATTTTGGCTTTTCGGCACAATCCTGACCTCTTCCTCTTTCTTCAGTTTAACAAAATCTGCAATCTCTTTAGGTATCCTTATTGCCAGGCTATTTCCAACCTTGGCCACTTTGGTCTTCTTTGCCAGCCCGAATAATCCCAGCGCTTTTGATTTATCCTGTATTTTGCCGGCCGTTTCGCTGTCAAAGAAAGCCTCTCCGCATTTCATGCAGACATTAGCCTTATATTTGCCTAAAGACACGCCAAACTCTTTGTACTCTGTCATTTTTTTCTTGAATTCTCCCTTATTGCACATTACGCATTTCATTTTTTACCTGCCTCCATATAAACAGTTATGACAAATATTGTATCTTCTCTCTTAGTGAATACGCATCCTATGCCAGCCATGTTTGAGTGCCATTTGTCATTGCCTTCTTCTTTCCACTTCATACCCTGCTTTATGACTCTCTCAATTTCCTGCATATCTATGCCATAGCCGTCCGCTTTTTCCAATGCGTGCCTGCTATAAATAATATTAATATGTAATCACCAGGATATACATAGATTTACTAGTATATAAATGTTATGCCAAATTGGCGGCATTGAAAATCTATAGGCTGTCATCATTTATGCGAGGACCTGCTTGTTATGCATAAAGCTGACAAAGAGGACGCTCCCTGCGGGAAATATTAGTTAAAATCAATTATTACTCGGAGCACACAAACTATAAGACGACTAAATTGGGCACACTCAAAACGAAATATTTATTAGTTATTCGATATTAATACGCTTATATGGCAAGAATTATTACTTCCATAATTATTTTGATTGTTATATTCATACTATATTCGATTTCATCAAATGGAGGTATTGTTGGAAAATGGCAGGCAGATCAAGAATCTGGTTTAACTATGACTTTTAAAAGTGATGGAACCCTCCTAATGGAAGCAGGTGGAACTGTCATAAGTCCTGTTGGTCTCAAATACAAAATAATTGACAATAAAACACTAAGTATAGGTGTTGGAACAAATACATTGACTTCTAATTATGAAATAACTAATGGCAAATTAATTCTAACAGATGAAAGTAGGAAGTTACAATTCACAAAAATATCTTCTGAGAATTCTTTTTCTCAAATAGCAAATTCTGCGAAAAAGATATTACCTACCCAAGAATGTCCACAAATCAATGTTCCTTTAAAGGAAGGCATTGCTCCGTTTATAGATATAGGAGAATATGGTAGTTGGAAGGTCGATTCGTATGATAGTACTTTTAATATACATTGTTATAAAGGAAATAGGGAGGGGCAAAAACCCGTTTATTGGTACTGTGGGGAAGGCAACTCAATAGAATTTCCAATGGCATTCATTCAAAAAACAGACTTGAATTAACAGATGTAATTCATGTTAAAACTAGAGACAATTTACAAGGAAAAAAGGAACGTTACCAATTACTTGGCAAGGCCAGATTCACACTAGGTGGAGTTTCAAAAGTTTGGCTTGCTGTAGAAAAATCCACTTTTAGAACAATA
>JACOZO010000009.1 GCA_016181325.1 Candidatus Woesearchaeota archaeon
ATAATCTAATTCTTAATAATGAAAATTACGAGAGAATCAGGAAAGATATTTTTGGAATTAAAAGCTTTACAAGGTGGAGCTTGGCAATCAAAAAATATTTTAATAATGATGAAAATTTAATGTTATGCGAGATAAACGGCAACCATAAAGTAGCTAAAACTGAAATTTTAAATGAGTCTGCCGATGTATATGACTTAACCATACCAATAACACATAACTTTGCTCTAAGTGCAGGTATTTTTGTACATAATTCCATCGACGGGGATGCCCCGGCGGCAATGAGGTACACCGAGTGCAGGCTTGCAAAGCTTGCAGAGGAGATGCTGGAGAACATAGACAAAAGGACAGTGAAATTTGTCCCGAATTTCGACAGCAGCACAACAGAGCCTTTAGTGCTTCCATCAAAATATCCCAATCTTCTGGTGAACGGAAGCTCCGGCATAGCTGTCGGGATGGCAACCAACATACCACCTCATAACATGGCAGAAGTGATAAATGCAGTCATAGCCCAGATAGGCAACCACGACATAAGCCTCAATGAGCTCATGCAGCACATACAGGGGCCTGACTTCCCCACCGGAGGGATAATCTGCGGGAAAAACGGCATCATGGAAGCCTACTCAAAGGGAAGGGGCAAGCTGATTGTGAGGGCAAAGACTTCCTTTGAGGAGACAAAAACGAAAGAAAGCATAATAGTCACAGAGATACCATATATGGTCAACAAGTCAGAGATGATAGAGGAAATCGCGGACAATGTAAGGGACAAGAGGATAATCGGGATTTCCGACATAAGGGATGAATCCGACAGGGACGGGATGAGGATAGTCATTGAGCTCAGGAAGGATGCGGACAGGGATGTCGTGCTGAACCAGCTTTTCGAGCATTCCAGGCTGCAGACGACATTCGGTATAATAATGCTCGCGCTTGTCGACAATGTCCCGAAAGTGGCACAGGAAGGATGTTATAAGGGAAAGGACGCTTTACGACCTCAACAAGGCGCAGACAAATGCCCATATACTTGAGGGGCTTATAATCGCTTCAGAAAACATCGACAATGTCATAAAGCTGATACGCAAGAGCAGGTCGGCAGACATTGCCAAGGAATCTTTAGTCACTGAATTCAATCTTACGCACGAGCAGTCGCAGGCAATCCTTGAGATGAGGCTGCAAAGGCTGACTTCGCTGGAGCAGGACAAGGTAAGGGCAGAGCACAAGGAACTGCTCAAGCTCATAGAAAAGCTGAAGGCAATCCTGATGGACCCTGCCAAGATACTGCAGATAATAAAAGACGAGCTGGCTGAAGTAAGGGACAAGTATTCCGACAAGAGGAGGACTGAAATCACAGAATCCGGCGTTGAGAATGCAGTGGTTGAAGACCTGATAAAAGACGAGAATGTCGTGATCACAATAACAAATTCAGGCTACATAAAGAGGATGCTGGCAACAGTCTACAAGACGCAGCACAGGGGTGGCAAGGGCGTGATAGCAGCCACAACAAAAGATGAAGATGCCGTCAAGGATGTGTTCACCGCCAATACCCACGACTCCATGCTATTCTTCACGACAAACGGCAAGGTGTACTGGCTGAAAGTGCACCAGATACCAGAAGCCACGAGGATAGCGAAAGGCAAGGCAATCGTAAATCTCATACAGACAGGCACAGACGAGAAGATAAGCACATTTGTCCCTGTGAGGAATTTCAACGATGACAGCTACATCATAATGGCCACAAAAAAAGGCACGATAAAGAAAACTTCAGTTTCGGCCTACAGCAACCCAAGAAAGACAGGCATCATAGCCATAACCCTAGACGAGAATGACGAGCTGATAAATGCAGAGCTGACAGACGGGAAAAAGGAAATAATCCTGGCAACAAAGAACGGCCTTGCAGTAAGGTTCGAGGAGGAAAAAGTAAGGGCGACCGGAAGGTCATCGCAGGGGGTAAGGGGGATAAGCCTCAAGGACAATGATGAGGTTGTAGGCATGGTTGTAGCTTCCGACGAGAAGACACTGTTTTCAATAACAGAGAACGGATACGGTAAAAGGACGCCGATATCCGAGTACAGGCTCACAAACAGGGGGGGCTCGGGCGTAATCAACATACAATGCTCTGAAAGGAACGGCAATGTAGTGTCAATCTGCGACATCACAGACAGCGATGACATACTGCTCATCAGCAAGAACGGGATCATAATAAGGGTGTCTTCGACTGACATCTCCGTGATAGGCAGGAACACCCAGGGAGTCAGGGTCATGAAGCTCGATGAAGGCGACAAGGTGGCAAGCGCTGTTAGAGTTGTTAGGGAAGAGATTGCCGATGATTCAGGAAGTGACGCAAGCGACGGGCAGCAGCAGAATTAGGGCACTCCAAAACACAAACTTTTTTATATCCTGCAAATTAGTTTCTGCCAATGAAGCAGGTCAAGCAAATTCTCAACGAAGCCCTTAAGGACATACAGCCTGACAAGGGATACGAAAAAGAGATATTCAGAAGGCTCAATGAGCTGATAAGGAAGATAAACCAGAATCAGAACGGCATAAGGGCGATTCTCGGCGGCTCAGGGGCAAAAGGCACATGGCTCAGGACATTTGATGCCGACATCTTCGCACTGTTTGATTACAGCAAATACAATGGCAAAAGTGACAGGCTGTCAGACATCCTGGAAAAAATCCTTAAAAGAAAATTCAAGAACCTCATAAGAATCCACGGCTCAAGGGATTACTTCCAGCTCAGGCAGGGGACTTTCACTTTTGAAATTGTCCCAATACTGAAGATTAGAAAGGCATCGCAGGCAAAGAACATAACTGATGTGAGCCCGCTGCATTCGCAATGGGCGAGGAAGCACAGAAAGCTTGCCAATGACATGAAGCTGACAAAGCAGTTCTGCAAGGCCCAAAGGATATATGGGGCAGAAAGCTACATCAACGGGTTTTCCGGCTATGTATGCGAGATACTCACAGCGCATTACGGCTCGTTCATGAATCTTGTGAAGAATGCCGCAAAATGGCAAGACAGGGCTGTTGTTGATGCGGCAAAATATTATAAGGGAAAGGACGTGTTCAGGGAGATAAACACTTCAAAGCTTGTTTCTCCTCTGATAGTCATCGATCCCGTGCAGAAAGACAGGAATGCATCAGCGGCATTGAGCAGGGAAAAGTATGATAAATTAAAGCACTCATGCAGTGAATTCCTGAAAAGCCCCTCAAAAAGATTTTTTGAGGAGGAAGACATGGGCAAGTCCTTTCTTGGCTCAAAATCAGGCTCCAGAAGCCTGTTTGTGGCAAAAGCAAAGCCGCTTGCAGGAAAAATCGACGTGGTCGGCGGCAAGCTATTGAAGATATACGAATTCATGCGCAGCGAGCTGGCAAGGCATGGCTTTAAGCTGATAAAGTCCGGCTGGGAATGGGACAGGAAAAATGATGCCTTATTCTACCTCCTGCTTGAAAAAAAGCCGCTGCCGAAAAATGTGGAGATAGCAGGGCCGCCCCTTGACATGAAGGAGCACGTTGCAAATTTTAAAAAAGCCCATAAGAACAACTATCCCAAATCCGGAAAGATATTTGCGCTTGTGCCAAGGAAATTCACAAGGCCGGAAGACCTGATAAGGGCTTTGATGAGGGATAAATCAGTCCGGGAAAGAAGCAAATCCATGTCTTTCAGGATGCTGTAAAAATGCAGGCTTTAATACTTGCGGCGGGCAAATCAACAAGGACGTATCCTCTGACAATAACAAGGCCAAAGCCTATGCTCAAAGCCGCAAACAAGCCATTGCTGGAGCACAATCTGGAAGCCCTCAATGGAATCGTCTCTGAAGCCATAATAGTGGTAGGGTACAGAAAAGAGCAGATCAAAGATCATTTCGGCAGCAGATATAAGAACATAAAAATAAGGTATGTTGAGCAGAAAGAGCAGCTTGGAACAGGGCATGCTGTTGCAATGGCTGAAAAACACATAAAAGACAGGCTTCTGATAATGATGGGTGATGATATCTATTCAAAGGATGATATTGCCAACTGCGCCAGATACCCCCAGTCTTTGATGGTATCAAAAGTGAAAAATCCTAGTAATTTCGGCGTTGTCACGGGAAAAAACGGTATGCTTCAGGATTTCTTTGAGAAGCCTGAGAAGTTTGTGTCAGACCTGGCAAGCACTGCATTTTATTCAACCGACACAAGAATATTCGGCTGCCTGAAGAAAATCAAACTGTCCAAAAGGGGAGAACTTGAGCTTCCTGATGCTGTAAAACTGCTTTCAAAGGAAACTTCCATAAACTGCGTCAAAGCCAGTCAATGGCTGCCTATCGCATATCCATGGGACCTGCTGAAAGCTGACATGCTCCTAAGGAAAAACAAGAATTTCATAGGAAAATCGCCGAAGATAACAGGAAATGTCGAGAACTCGTCAATAGGCGATAATTGCACAATAAATGGGGACGTCAGAAATTCAATAATTATGGACAATGCAGTTGTCAAGGAAGGCTCGATTGCTGAATATTCCTTACTGGGAGAGAACGTAAATTTCAGAGGGAAAATAATGGCAAAAAATAATGCTGTTTCGGCTGTCAACGGGAAAAACATCGTTGCTGAAAGGCTTGGTGCCGTAATAGGAGATAATTCAAGAATAGATAACTGCACAATAAATGCAGGATGCAAAATCTGGCCCAACAAGAAACTTTCAAATACTAACATAACTAAAGACATAATTTAAGCCGTACAATGAAGAAAATAAAATATGTCGGAATAACTATGGCGGGAATTTTGCTTTTGTTCCTGTCATTTAAGCTGGACTCTTATGCATACCTTTTATTCAGGGATGCCCGGGTGCTGCCATTGAGCATTATTCTTGGCCTGCTGTCAAACTTCGGCATCGTAATAATAGTCCTTTATTTATTGCCCTTATTTATTTTTTACAAAGGGAACAAGAAAAAATCCAAGCAAGGCATAATCAAGCCATTGCTGGCAAGCCTCGCATTAAGCATTATAATTTCCCTGCTGCTGAAATCAATGCTCTTGAGAGAACGGCCGTTTGACGTATTCCGGGATTTCGGCATAATTAATAATTCATTCCCCAGCATGCACGCCCTGGTTGCATTTGCTTCCCTCCCGATACTGGCAAGAAACCTGAGGAATGCGCGATATTTCACAATCTATGCCCTGCTTGTGGCTTTTAGCAGGGTCTACTTCGGCTATCACTACATGAGCGATGTGGTATTCGGGATATTCGCAGGCTACTTTACCGGCATGTTTTCGGCAAGATTCTCGAAAAAATGAAGCTGAACAGTCTTGAGACAAGGAGGCAGGTGTTCCACCTATTCTTCGGCATATCTATTGCGGCGCTGTTTCATTATAATATCCTAAATTCCATAATAATAATTATTTTTATAGGCTTGGCATTGTCGTTCATCGGCAGAAAAATTCACCTTCCCGTATGGTCATGGCTGCTGTCTAAGCTTGAGCGGGAAAAAGACATGAAGAGATTTCCCGGCAAAGGCGCCATATTCTACCTTATTGGATGTTTTATTGCAATATCGCTGTTCCCGAAGGACATTGCAACAGCATCCATACTCATACTCGCATTTGGAGATTCTGTGTCACATCTGAGCGGGCTGCATTACGGCAGCGTGCGCAATCCCCTTAACAAGAAAAAATTCCTGGAAGGGGCATTATTCGGATTTGTGTCTGCCCTGATACCTTCCTTGATGCTCCTGAGGCCTGCAGAGGCATTTGCCGGCTCACTGGCAGCAATGGCCATAGAAGCGATTGAAATAAAACTTGGAGCAGACATGATTGATGACAACCTTACGATTCCAGTGGGGGCAGGGATTGCGATATACGCCGTCAGGATTTTGATTTGAGCAGGCAGTATTATCCTTCTAACCGGTCCTGAAATAATACTATGGCTCAGTCCTCTTTATTTCCAAATTGTTAAAATGATTGTCATAAGAGACAAATTCTGAGCAATTATTAATCAGAGCTGTAACATAGTTAATCAAGTCAAATATGTTGAGATCATACCTTTCTATTCTCCTGTAACTTTCGAATAGCAGATTTTTGTCCAACTGCACAATGGTGCCTTTGCCCTTAAACAGCGATTTTATGCAATTGGAAGCGTATGTTGCATTATTTTTGATGGTTGATATGCCATGCTGAGCTTCAACCAGGCACAGGGTATTTGTGACAAACTCTTCACATAATGCCATTCTGCATTTCTCTTTATCATTGTTGTCAGTAAAAGCTTTGATTATGACATTTGCATCTATGAATTGAGTCACCTTTTCCTCCTCAATTCATGACTTATCCCTATTATTTTTTTGGTTGTATGCCTTTGTTTTTGCTTTAGCTTGTCCCCTTCCCTAAACATATCTTCCATAGAGGGAAAGCTCTCGTGCTCCAGAATTCTCCTCAGAACAGAGTCATAGCTTTCCCTTTGGTGCAGCTTTTTATCTTCCAGTTCCTTT
The DNA here is from genome assembly GCA_016181325.1 of Candidatus Woesearchaeota archaeon. GTDB lineage: Archaea > Nanobdellota > Nanobdellia > Woesearchaeales > GW2011-AR4 > JACOZO01. The sequence goes on from JACOZO010000009.1 coordinate 6,459, forward strand.
CTTGTATTCTCATAAACCTGAATGCTTGTCAGTTTCATTTTAACCACCTTACCTATAATTGGACTTATAAGTAGTTATAGATATATAAAAGACTTTCTATTTACCGCCGGCGCAGTTGCATTCCTTCATTCGTCTATTCGGGTTCTGCAACCATCTGAATTATGCTGATTGTTTACAACATCTAATATAACCCTATCCATAGGCTCTGTAGAAAATCTCGCTGGCGCTCGGGTGGCATCTGGTTCGCCTTTTGATTATTAACCAAAGAGCGACATTCCCCGTAAGGGACGTCCCCCTTGTCGCTTGGTTATAGATAATGGAAGAAGGCTCACAAAAATGATGCCACCTGCATTTTCTACTGAGCCCTATCCATACAAACTTTTATATATCTTCAGC
>JACOZO010000010.1 GCA_016181325.1 Candidatus Woesearchaeota archaeon
TTGACTGCCACTAAATGTCAAAAATCAGGGGATTTTTGAACATCCTCGAAAACTATAAGTTTTCGGGAAACCGGAAATCCAACGGATTTCCCAGTTCACCGAAAATTCCATAGGAATTTTCTAGTGTTTTGCCTCGAATTTGTCAAAAACCAACAGACTATTTGGATTGGGTTTTTGAGCATGCTCGGAAATCAAAAATTTCCGACATATTTCAATGATTTTAATAAATCGGCGAGGCGGAGCGCAATGGCAGGAAAGCGACGCCTCACACCAGATATGCCGAAGGCGATTTGAATAATATGCTATAAACGCTTCAGGAAATTTAAGTATTGCTTCTAAGCAAAATAAATATAAAGTGTTGTTCTTTGCCAGACGGAATGCCTAGCCTGGAAGAGAGAGTACTGACTGAAAGAATTGCAGAGGCAGAAGGATTTCTTGCCTCTAAATTGGAATTAAGCGATGAGCAGAGGCAAGTATTGGCTGCAGAGAGGCCAGGCATAGTCATTGATGACGGCCTGGGAATTCACGCAGGCTATGACATCGGGAATAATGTCTATCTTTTTTCAAGAGGAGCTGTAAACAATTTCCTTGCCATTGGAGAGGAAGTTGCGCATTCAATAAGGCTAAGGCTCAATTCAGCGGCAAGGGATTACCTGCTCAATCCAATGAATAGGATGGCAAATAATGCCAAAGAGTATATCAGGGGATTGAATATGGAAGAATACTTTGCAAGATACGGCGCATTGATTTATTCCAATTTCAAGGGGCAGAGCGGCGGAAATTCATTGTGGTCCAGAATCAGCGGCGCTGCCGTGCATTCATTCAACAGGTCTTTTGAGTATATCTCTCATTTTTTCGGCTACAGGAAAGCTGAAAGGGATTATGCGAGATTGGGGGAAGCTGGATTCAATCAACAAGCATTGTTTAGAAATAGCAGTTCTCAAATTGAATTGCCCGGCGTATACAGCCTGGCAGCTTAAAATAAAAATCCCAGCCGCCGCAAGGGGCGGGGTATCAACCCAGCAAACAAATGAAAACCCATTTTGTCGTCACGGGAGTGCTGATGCATGATGGCAGAATCCTCATCCTGAAGAAGGCAAAGAATGACTATAATTATCCTGGCAAATGGGGCTTCTGCTCTGGATTCATCAAGGAGTTCGAGTCGGCAGAAGACGCTGTAATAAGGGAGATAAATGAAGAGACCGGCTTAAGGGCTGAGATAGCAAAGACTGCAGGCATATTCGAGGCAGAAGACAGCGAGAAGGACAAATGCTGGGCTGTGAAATGCTTCCTCTGCAGGACCGGTTCCGACAAAGTCAAGCTGTGCCATGAGAATCAGGATTTCAGATGGATCCTGCCCGAAGAAATGGGCGATTACGACTGCGTCCCTGCCGCAAAGAAAGATTTAAAAGTATTGGGCTTATCGCAATAGCCTATGAAAAAGAAGCTGTTTCTCGGCTCAGACCATGCGGGATTCCAATTAAAAGAAGATATCAAGAAATTCCTGGACAAGCTCAGGATAGAGCATGAGGATCTGGGGGCTTCCAGTGACGAGCCTTCCGACTATCCGGACATCGCCTACGAGCTGGCCAAAAAAGTCGCTGCCGCCGATTCCAGGGGCATACTCATGTGCGGCACCGGGATAGGGGAGTCCATTGTGGCAAACAAGGTGAAGGGCATAAGGGCTGCAAACTGCTTCAATGAGTACACGGCGCAGAAGAGCAGGGAGCACAACAATTCCAACATACTCTGCCTTGGGGCAAGGGTGCTAAGCGCCGAGGAAGCCAAAACGATAGTAAAGGCGTGGCTTGAGACGGACTTCAGCAATGAAGAAAGGCACAGGAGACGGCTGGGCAAGATAGAGAAAATCGAGTCAAAAGGCTTCAGGTAAAATGCAATTCATCCCTTACTTTCTGCTGTCAGTCGCGGCATTTCTCAGCTTCATAGCAGGCGCCGTGATCATAAGGCTGGCCCCTGAAGAGCAGAAGCCCCTGCAAAAATACCTCATATTAGGAAAAAGGGCTGCATTGGCGCTCATGTTCCTGTTCCTTATATTCTTCTATGTCCTTGACATGACTGTGCTGCTGCTTGCAGCCTCGCTGCTTGTTGCTGCCGTGTTCTTCGAGCTCAAGACAAGGGAAGGCACCAGAAAGGCCGCTGAGATCTATGCAATGCTCGGGATTGTCTTTTTCCTCAGCATCCCAAACGCAAACCTGCTGGCAATAAACACGTCATTGATTTTTGCCTACGGCATGATGACTTCAAGCATAATATTCGACAGGGATTACATCAGGGCTGCGATGCCGGGACTTTCGTTCCTCATAATAGCAAACCTGCTTTTTGCAGTCAATTACCATTTCTCGTCCCTTATATGAAGATAGAAAGCGACATGCACGCTAAGGATGTGCAGCAGAAAGCTGAGAAGCAATGACGTCAGGAATATGGCCCATGTCAGGCTGAACACAGGCATGATGAAAACCAAGCCGCCAATGACAAAATCCACCTGGTCAAAAGGCATGAATTTATCGCCCGGCTTAACTCCGGCCCTTCTTTTGAAGAAGCTCTTTATGGAGTCGGAGATTATTGCGCCAAAGCCCATCAGAAAGCCGAACAAAAGCCAGTTTGAGTAGTCAAAAAAAGACAAATTTCTGTAAAATCCGTATTGATACAGATAGTACTGCAGAAATGCGATCAAAATGCCGAATAAAGTGCCGAAAAATACCCCCCTGAATGTCTTGTTTTCGCCAAGAATGGGCTTTCCGTTCATTGTTTTGTTAAAATCCAAAGGCACTGCCATAAAATTGAATATTTTTTTAACGAAAACAGGGGCCATGTTCGACAGATAGGCGGGAAGCATGAAATAAAAGCATTTCAGGACGAAGAACGCGAATGATTCTGGCATTATATGGGTCTTTGAATTTAGATTTAAATAGGTTTTGGATTGAATATTGGGAAACTTACATACATCTCTTCCTCACATAGCTCAGAATCCCGCCAAAAGGGCCGAGCATGGTCGTGCCGCCTACAACGGTTTTTCTCTGCCTGAGGGCTTTGCGCAAGCCATCTTCAAAGATAGTGTATCCTGTGCCGATTTCGAAGAAAAAATGGGAGTCTATGGGAGTCTCCGCCGCCGGTTTTTGCGACCTTCAGCTTATCGCTGATCCTGTCAGCCTTCCTGTTGTCGGAATTGAAGAGCATTCTTGCATTAAAGCATTCTATCGCATCAATTTTGCCTTTTACGCTGCCTAAAGGCGCCTGAAACTTATGACTCCTTTTCCTTATGAAAGTTGTCCTGAATGGATGTGGTATGACAACCAATGCACCCTGCTTCCCTGCTTCATCGACAACCTCATCAAAATCAATCTTGTCGATTTTTTTGTCCAGGTAATAAACGAGAACGTCACCGAGATTTGTGCTGATTTCTTCTCCAACAATGACTTCAAAATTTTTGTCTTTGTTCAGCTTCTTTACCTCCAATGCGCCTTTTATTTCATGGTGGTCAGTTATGGCAATGCCGTCAAGCCCCCTCCTTTTCGCAATTTTCAGGATAACTTCAGGCCTTAGGTTGCTGCATCTGGAATAATGTGTATGCACGTGCAGGTCGTATTTCATTTGCCGCGAAAGTTATTTAAGCATTATAAAGGTTTCTTAAAGAAAGAATTGGTACCGAAACTAAATAAACACAATAGGATATTACATTAATTAAAAACAATAAAGCATTAAAAGAATAAATTATCATTAAATTAATGATAATATTAATTCCGCCCTTTCGTTTTACGCAAACCTTTTTAATCGATTCACCTTCGGCTCACGATTAAAAAGCTTTACCAAAAAGAAAGATTTTTTGCCTTTGAAAGCAAAAAATCAAATTTTCTTTTGGTAGACTCGCAGAGGAGACTAAAGAAAAGGTTGGCGGCTGTCGTTTTTCATTATAGTTTTGTGCAAGAAAAACGACGGAAGGAAAAATTATAATTTTTGATAACATTAGGGCAGATACATGAGATAAAGGTTACGAATGCGCAAATAATTGTGAAGCATGATAAAAATTTAATGCAACAAGTCCGAAATAAAGACACAGAGGAGCAATGCTAAACATACCCAACAAAATCACGATAATAAGGATATTCCTGATACCGTTTTTTATAGCGGTAATGCTGATGGAAAAAAAGCATCCGAGCTATTTCTCTGCATTCATCTTCGCGATGCTTGCGCTCTCGGATTTTATTGACGGGCACCTGGCAAGGAAGAAGGGAGATATCACGGACATGGGAAAGCTGCTTGATCCGATAGCAGACAAGGCCCTTGTGCTGAGCGCGCTGTTCATGCTTGTGGGAAGCGGGCTTCCTCTATGGGCTGCAGGCGTGATAGGCTTCAGGGAAGTACTGCTGACAGTCATAAGGGTAAAGATATCAAAAAACACAGTGGTGCCTGCTAACATCTTTGGCAAGTCAAAGACAGTGCTGCAGATAATCGCAATACTTTTCTTCATGCTGAAGCTTCCGTTTGCAATGACGCTTATTTATGCAGCTGTCATTGCAACTGTAATTTCAGGGATTGACTACCTGATTAAAATCAGGAAGCTGACGCAAAATGAAATAATAAACATACCAAATGCCATTACGCTGCTGAGATTCATGCTGATTGCGCCGTTCATTTATTACCTGCATACAGGCAACAGGACAATCTCCCTGATTTTGTTCGCGATAATTACTGCAGGGGACAAGCTTGACGGGCTGTCTGCGAGGATGACAAGGCAGATCACTGATTTTGGCAGCGGCTTTGACTCGTTCACCGACTGGACGCTGATAATATCAACGTTCTCACTGCTTGTCATGGGCGGGCAGATAAGCTATATGTGGGCAGTGCTTATCATAATACCTGCAATCGGCAACGGCTTTGTCAAGATGATGTACGCCAAAAGAGAGAAGCAGGTGCCAATAACACTAATCGCAAAAATAGCTGTTGGATTTACATATCTAACAATTTTTTCCATACTGATAGGATTTGAGTACTGGGACATTCTTATGATCCTAATGGTGATAGGGCTTTACATATCGATGGCGGTTTATTTTGTGAAGTTTATGATAAAATCATAGCAGAATCAGAATAATTTCTTAACCCTTATCGATGAAATCATAAGCACCCCAAGAACAAGATAGATATAAGGATAATAAATCTTTGCAACGTCCAAAAAGAAAATTGTGGGAATTATTATGCCGTTCAATGTTATCGGCATTCCCTGGTACTCCCCTTTCAAGCTTGTGAGATTGAACCTTGCAAGCCGGAGTATGCCGCAGAACAAATAGACGGTGAATGAGACTGCGGCCAATGGTGTCTGGATTAGGCTGAAAGCGAATATTGCCGGAGCAACGCCGAATGAAATTGTGTCTGCAAGAGAATCCAGCTCTTTGCCAAGGCCGCTTGACTCCCCCATGACCCTAGACAGCTTTCCATCAAGATAGTCTGAAATGACTGAAAGCACCATCATGATGCTGGCTGTCGTATGGAATCCCCTTATTGAGAAGACTATAGCCATGAAGCCGAACAGCACATTAAGCATAGTCAATGTGTCTGCGAATTTTATGTGCCTGAAAAGCCTGAATTTTCCTATGTCGGTCTCTTTCTTTACAAGCCTGAATTCGCACTTAAACAGGGCTTCTATCCCGGAAGCCACCGTGATTACAACGGTTATCCATACCAGTATGGGATCCGGCTGCCCCATCATGAAGGTCAGCACAGTGACAATCTGGAAGAAAATGTTGATTTTTCCCAGGACTGTCGGATTGAATTCCCTCCTGAAATCACGATAAATAAGCGTAGTGCCTATGACAATGGTGAAGAAATCCCGTATTGCAAATACCGCCAGAACCCACCAGTGCATGCTTCCATTAATGGCCAAAGCCAATGCAGTCAGGTTGACAAGAAGCCTGTTCGCGAAATAGTCCACAATGGACTTGAGCAGCGATTTCAGGTTTCTTTTCTTGGATATGTAGCTGTCCCCGAATGCTATCAATGCCGTGATGAAGAAGAGCCCCAGTGCCAGCTTTTCCCTGCCGCTTAAAAGCGCAAGCATTACGACAAGCGCAAGGGCAATCCTCAGAAGGCCTACTTTCAGTCCAATGCTTATTCTGCGCTTTATCATGATCAGATTGGTTTGGGATGATTATCCCATATCAGCGATAATGCTTGAGCCTGCCTTTACTTTTTGGCCTTCTGCCACCCTGACATTAATTCCTTTGGCAGGCATTATAAACGTCACCTGGCTGCCCAGCGCTATCATCCCTATCCTGCTGCCTTTATTAACTTTTTGACCTGGCCTGACATAGCACAGAATCCTTCTTGCCGCAAAGCCTGCTATCTGGATGGCTTTTACTTTCAGCCTCTTGTTTTCAATGACAATCTCGTTTTTTTCGTTCTCAAGGCTTTTTTCCAGATTTTTTGCGTAGAAGAATTTTCCAGGGCTGTGCTTTACTGATTTCACAATGCCTTCAATGGGCGACCTGTTAATATGGACGTCAAAAGGCGACATGAAAATTGATATGACATAGCATTGGCCTGAGATATCCCCGGTGAAAGCTGATATTTTGCCCACCAATCCTTTTCTCACAGAAACGTTTTTTGCGCCGGTCTTTATGATGCTTATTATTGTCCCGTCTGCCGGAGAAACAATGTTATTGCCTGGAGGGATTTGCCTTTCAGGATTCCTGTAGAAGTTTATCAGGAATATTATAATCATCAGGAACAAAATAAGGATTCCCGACAAAAAAATGAATGAGCCCATATTGCCTGATTATACTGGCTAAATTATAAAGGTTTTTATGGTTTCATAATTTTCTAATCCGGATTTTATCTTCGGATACTATTACAAATTTATTTTTTAAGTTTGCGCCTGTTTGTCCGACAAGGAACAATACTGCTTTTAATCTATTGGAGGCATTATCTACCCTTAATCTTAAGAGGATAACTCCCTTATGAAATTTTCGAAACCTAAAAACCAATTCGCCAAAGTCAGTATCATTTGTAATCAATATCCTATCTTCAGTATCGCCGCACTGCAGTATCTTTTCGTCTTCCAAGCCTCGCAAAGAATCGCCGGCATAAACCACATCATACCCTTTTTCTTCAAGAGAATCTGCTAACTTTCTGCCAGAACTTTCATCAACTATAAATTTTAGCATTATTTTATCCAGCGAAAACTGGTAATGTCCCGCAGCCTGCCATTCGGATTTTTACTTTTCCGTTATCGGCAGTATAGTCTCGGAGCTTACTATTTCCGCTCCGTATAACAAAGCAGCTTTTATGTCATCCTTAGTTAAATGAGGGTAATCTTCAAGAATTTCCTTTTCGGTCATGCCTTGCGCAACCAGTTTAATGATCAAATCAACAGGTATCCTAGTGCCTTTGATTACAGGCTTACCTACCATTACTTTAGGGTTTATTGCAATTCTGCCTAAAAATTTCTGCTCCATCTTGGTTCGCGGAGAATATCATATTTCGAGTATTTAAATAACTATCTCAAAAATTGGCTTGGCCGCTCACTTCTTCGACATTATCTCTATGACATCCCTGTGCTGCAGAAGATGGTCCTTGCCGGTAGGCAGCCTTGTCCTGACATTTATCGCCTTGATGAAGTTTTTGCCGAAGTCCGTGTGGAGCCTGTATGCGAAATCCAGCGCAGTTGAATTGGGCGGCATGAGGAAGCAGTCCGGTATGTACCTGCCTTCCGAATCCTGGAGCTTTCCGACACCTCCAGGGTATATGGCTATATAGCCAAGAACGTCAAAAACTGCCCTGTTGAGCACTTCCTGCACGCCTGTTGAGCCGTATTTCTGCAGCAAGTCCTTTTTGATGAAATCAAGGGCCTGCTTCTGCTTTGCGCTGAGCTTGTCCGGCTGCAGAATCGTGAAATCGTCATCACCCGGAGTGTAATCGATGAGCTTGTGCTTTGCAGCCTCTCTCAGGGCAAGCTCGGCTTCAGAACTGCAAGGCACTATCGTGTAATCAGGAAACTCCCTTTTCAGCTTCTCAAAATTCCCGTCAGAGCCTTTCACGTCTATCTTGTTGCAGGCAATGAGCATGGGCTTCGTGGCTTTTCTCAGCTCGACTGCAATCCTTAAAAGAACGTCCCTGCCCCATTTCAAAATGTCCGGATCAAGCCTGAGCTTCTGAATGACGATTTCCATGAGCTTTTCATTGACCCTCAAAGCGCTCAGCTGCTTTGCAATCGCCTTGTTGAGCTGCGGCTTTTCCTGGTTGACAGACCTTGCAAACCTGTCCCAGCCCTTGTCTATGAGCCTCAGGTACCACATGTCAAGCTCATGCTCAAGGAACCTTACATCATCGGCAGGATCATGGCTCAATGGATCGACAGGCTCGCCCTTCTCGTTTGTCGAGCCGGAAACATCTATGATGTGGATGAGGACGTCTGCCTGGTTCAAATCGTCAAGAAACTGGTTGCCCATGCCCTTGCCCTCATGCGCTCCCGGAACAAGGCCTGCAACGTCAAGCAGGTCAACTGCCACAAACCTCTTGCTGTTTATGCAGTAGCCGAATCTCGGGCTGCACTGGACATTGAACTCCTTGTCAACGCAGTCTATCCTGACATAGCCTGTGCCGTGATTGGGCTTGATTGTAGTGAAAGGATAGTTTGCAATCTCCACGTTTGACAAAGTCTGCGCCTTGAAGAACGTTGATTTGCCCGCTGATGGCTTGCCCACGACTCCGACTAGCATAATGAAGAAGCTTTTGACGGCAGGATTTAAAGGTTTTGGGAATTGCACTTAGAAACATTAAAATATTGACATAATAATATGTATATTTTATGGTTGATCAAAATATAGAGAGTTTTGAAAAAAGTGGTTTTTCGTATAAAAATTATTTTTCTCTGACTTAAAAACAGAAAAAGAATTCTGCTTCTTGTTTTTCTCTC
>JACOZO010000011.1 GCA_016181325.1 Candidatus Woesearchaeota archaeon
GGAACACTAGAAAATTCTATGGAATTTTCTGTGAACTGGGAAATCCTTTGGATTTCCGGTTTCCCGAAAACTCACAGTTTTCGAGGATGCTCAAAAATCTAAATGATTTTTGACATTTTCTTGGCAGTAAAATTTTCGCCGAGTGACTTTTATGTCGCAAAGCGACGGAATGAATTATAGCAACTTCAGAAAGCTAAATAGTTACTAAAAATTGGGCTGTAAAGTTAACGTCACCTAAGTGTTAAAAAAATTAAGAATTCACTCAATCATCCCAATCTCAATGTTAAGCCCTTCAGGCACAGGCACCCTCATGACAAGCCTCAATGCCCTTTCATCAAGGCCCAAATCTATAAGCCTTTTATGCACCCTCATCTCGTAATGCTCCCATGTGGCTGTTCCTTCTCCGTCAGGGCTTTTCCTTGTGGTGACTTTCAGCCTTTTTGTTGGCAACGGGATTGGGCCGCGCATCTCAACACCCGTCTTCTCAGAAATATCCTTGATATAATTACATACTTCGTTAATCTTATTTATGTCCGTGCTTGCCAGTTTTATTCTTGCCTTTTGCATGTTATTTGTATGGGTGCTGAAGTATATAGGCATCCTAAAAAATGCCCTGCATTTCTCAGGATTGAAACAATAAAAAAATAATCAAAATAAAAATCAAAAATTACATAGGCTTCTTGACAAGGTCTATGCACATGCCGGCAGCTACAGTTGTGCCTGAATCCCTTATGGCGAATCTTGCCATCTGGGGTATTTCATTGTTCTTCTCTATGCACAGTGGCTGCATCGGCTTGACCTTGATTATGGCGGCATCGCCGTTCTTTATGAAGTCAGGCTTCTCCTGCTTTGTCGCGCCTGTTGCCGGGTCAAGGCTCTTAACGATCTCTGTCACCTGGCAGGCTACCTGCGCGGTGTGGACGTGGAATACAGGCGTGTATCCTGCTGTTATGACAGAAGGATGGTTAAGCACTACAACCTGTGCTGTGAACTCGGTTGCAACTGTCGGGACCTTGTCGACATGCCCAAGCACATCTCCCCTTGCAATGTCTTTCTTCTCGATGCCCCTTACGTTGAAGCCGACGTTGTCGCCGGGCTCTGCCTGCTGCATCTGCTCATGGTGCATCTCGATGCTCTTGACTTCCCCTCTTATGCCCTTTCCTTCTCTTGCAGGGACTACTATTATCTTGTCGCCAACCTTCATCACGCCGGTTTCGACCCTTCCGACAGGGACTACGCCGATGCCCGTGATGTTATAGACATCCTGCAATGGCAGCCTCAATGGAAGCTGTGTAGGCTTGTCCGGAATCTTCAATGTATCAAGGGCCTCCAGCAAGGTAGGTCCTGTCATCCAGGGCATGTTTGTTGATTTCTTGACGATATTTTCTCCCAATAGCGAGGCTCCTGCCAGGAACAATATCTCATCCGGCTTGTAGCCGACGCTCTTTAGCAATGCAGAAACCTGCGTCTTGACCTCATTGAATCTTTTCTCGTCATATTTTGCCATGTCCATCTTGTTGACATAGATCATGATCTGGTTTACGCCAAGTGTCCTTGCTAGGAACACGTGCTCTTTTGTCTGCGCCTGCACGCCGTCGCCAGGATTTGCTGACACTACGAGAACTCCGGCATCAGCCTGTGATGCTCCTGTAATCATGTTCTTGATGAAATCCTTGTGCCCCGGTGCGTCTATGATGGTAAAATAATACTTGGGGGTCTCAAACCTCTTGTGCGCAAGGTCTATTGTGACTCCCCTTTCCCTTTCCTCCTTGAGGTTGTCCATTACGAAAGCAAACTCAAAGCCGCCTTTTCCGAGTTCCTGAGCCTTGTCCTTGAGTTTCCTCATGGCTTGCTCGTCAATATTGCCAGAATCGTACAGCAATCTGCCTACTGTAGTTGATTTCCCGTGATCTACATGCCCTATAAATACTAAGTTTAAGTGCGGTTTTCCTTTAGCCATTTTATGTCCTCCAAATGTTGTAATTGAGTATTAGAGAGGTATGAAACCTCTTGAATAGGAAAATAGAGGGCATTTATAAAGGTTTTGAAAATCTCAATGGAGATTTTCAAAGCCCAGGAAATCTTTAATTTCTGCTGGTTTTGAAAATTCCATAGGGATTTCAAAGCCCAATAAACCTAAAGGTTCGCCTGCTCTTCAGATGCGATGATTTAAAAATATAGTTGAGATTGCTGTGCTTTTGGGGCTGTAGTGTAGCTTGGAACCATCACTCAAGGCTGGGGGTCTTGCAACCCCGGTTCAAATCCGGGCAGCCCCATTTCTCCTGTCAGAAATTCAGGTTAAACAGCATTATTAAACCGCGTAAATCCGGGTAAATAATGCCGCAATTAAAGCTTTTCTTTAACGACGCGGGTTTCAGTTGAATGCTTCGCAACATTTATATACCACCTTAGAGAGTATTGGCCCATATAAAGGGTGCTACCATGAATCTTAACAAGCTTTTCTTGCTGCCTGTATTTCTGGTTCTCACACTGCCGTTGGCGCTGGCGGATTTCCAGGTTGAAGTGACTCCCGTAAACGACCATATAATCATCAATGAGCCTGCTGTATTCAATGTCACCATAAAAAATTATTATGACACTGATGAAGAATTCCGCGTGAGGAATTTTGATTATCCCGTGTGGGACATCACGACGCAGCCGCTGTCAAACCCTATCACCCTTGCTGTGCCAAAGCAAAGCATGAGGACAATACAGATTTTTGTAAGGACATTGCAGTACACCCAGACACCGGTCGGGACTTATGACATAAATGCAAGGGTGGATGCCGAGACCAGGACAGAATCTGCAGGACTGCCTTTGAGGGTGTCTATAAAGTCAACGGAACCTTTGATAGGGGGATACCTGCCGAATGTCCAGACTACCCTGGATGTGCCTGAGCAGATAGACCCAAGGCAGGAGACTCCATTTACAGTGTCATTAAAGAATCTCAATCCAATCAAATATGATAACTTGTCAGTAAAAGTATCTGGCAGCCTCATCAATGAGGAAGTTTTCACGGTGCTTGAAGGCCCCGGCGAAGGCACCATAATCAATCCTGAGTCTGAAAAATCGCTTGAGTTCGTCATCAGGCTTGATCCCATGACTGCTCCCAGGGAGGAGGTTATAGAAGCTGAAGTCTTGTACAATAAAAGGAAGATTGACAGCCAGGCCAAAAAATTGAAGATTGCAGAGTACTCCGTTACAGAGGAGCTGCCGGAGAAAAAAGCATTTCTCAAGTCATCAAAGTCAGTGAAGGTGCTGTCCAATAACCCCGAGTATGAAGGGAATGTAAAGCTCCCGATTTCCACGCTGAGAAACCTGTTCACATCAACGTCTCCTGATTCAAAATTGGTTAATGATGGCGGCAAGAAATATCTTGTCTGGGATGTGAGCCTGAAAGGTGAAAAAGAGGTTCTCCTCAATGTCAGCACCAATTACAGGCCGCTGGCAGTGATAGTAATTTTCGCCGCAATTTTAGTTGCACTCTATTTCCTGCTCAGAAGCCCACTTACCCTGAGCAAGGGCATATCCGACGTAAAAAGGAGGGAAGGCGGGATATCCGAAGTAAAAATCGTGCTGAGGGTGAAGAACAGGAGCCCCGAGGACATCATGCACATAGAGGTGAGCGATTATGTGCCCCATCTTGCGGACATCGACAGGGAAGTCGCAATGGGCTCGTTGCACCCTGCCAAGATAATGAGGCATCCCAAAAAAGGCACCATGATAAGATGGTATGTCGAGAAGATAGAGAAAGGCGATGAAAGGGTGCTGACTTATGCCATAAAGTCAAGGCTTCCAATTCTCGGAGAGCTTACCTTGCATCCTGCCAATGCAAGATGCAGGGTCGGAAGGAGAAATTACGTGGCCAGCTCCAACAGGGTTGTTGCAGGGGCTTGATTCATTCAATACTTTTATAAATGAAAAATAATTTTCTGATAGTATACCCCGTTTAGCTCAGCGGTAGAGCGCTCGGCTGTAGGTGAAAACCGCTTATCGACTTTGCATTTGCTTGGAATGAAGATAAGACAGCTGTTCCCGGGAGGTCGCTGGTTCAAATCCGGCAACGGGGATTTTTCTTTTTTGCCCCTTTATGCTGATAAAAATCCGGAATCAAAAAGAAATGTTTATATATCCATTGGCAAAAAAGAGTTATAATAAAAAGGTGCACTAATGGGATATTATACTCAATATTTTTCTACCTTATTGAAAGGCGTTTGGGCTACTGCTTTTAAGGAAAGACGTGAGGCAAAAAGAGCAGTGGCAAATCTTAAGAAAGCAATTCCTATGCTATATGGCAGTTTATTTAAGGATATAGAGGAGCATAGGGTCACAAAAGCCTTGAACCTAGAGCAAAGGCTAATAAAAAGGCTCAAAGCATCACTTGAAAACGCTTATAAGCTCCTGTTCAATGAAGAAACGCAGGAAAGCTCGCTCCTCAAAGCAGTCGGGGAAATTTTTGAAGCACTCCACGAATTCTCCATGGAAACAGACAAAAGGTCAGTCAGTCTTGCAGAAATGAACCAATTTGACCAAATCAAAAGAATTAGAAGAGAGATGGCATTAGCGATTTACGCAGGCCTAAAAAAAGGCGAATCTGAAGAAAGGGAGGAACTTAAGCCTGTAATGCTGATCATAAATATGTCAGGTTCCGGATTCAACAAGTTCATGGAAGCTGTGAGGACAGCATTCAAGGAAAAAGGCGTACAGTCTGCATTAACGAGATTCGCAATGAGAAGAGAAATTGGAGCAGTTAAGGGTGATATTAATAGGTTAAGAGGTATAAAGGGAGATATAATAGGATTAAAGAATAAAATAGCTAGAGGCGAAAAACTTGAAGGAGTAGTATCAAAACTAAGTGGTGAAAAAGACCACTTGCAGTATATCAATGAAGCATTCTACGAGTCTTATCTCTTAAAGAAAAGGGATATGTTATTGGTTTTAAAGGCATTGTACGACTTAAATATGCTTAAAAGATTTAATGATATGTGGGTAGGTAAATCTTGGATGCCTCAACAAGCAGTATTGGATAGAAATGAGGCTATCGATGAGATTGAGCGTAAAGTGTCGCAGGAGTTTCATGTTATAGCCCAAGCCTTTAGGATTATGATAGACAAAACAGAGAGGCTTGAGAAAGTGGCGCAGAGAATGGAAGGCGAAGCTGCTGTTGCAAAACCTACAAAAATCCTAAGATTCCCGAAGGGAGAAGCTGAACGATACAAGAAAGCTGCGTAATATTCTAAAAAGAGGCAATTGAAATGATGCAACTTCGCGACTGGGTATCTGGAGCAATTGGCGCAATCATCCTCCTGTTGGGACTCCTCCCTCTGCTCGGCAAATTCGAGTCCCTGAACAATCTTCCAGGCACTGTGGTCATATGGATTGTCTCATTGGCAGGCTTCTATCTGATAATAAATTCCATAATTGAGATAACCAACAGCAACGTAGTCGGCTGGGTGTCCTTCGGCATTGCGTTTGCAGCATTGATCATAGGTTTTTTCCCTGCGCTTCACAGCCTTGGTGTTGGCCCGGGATGGTTCGAGTTCGCATGGATAGGAAGGACAGCCTATAATGTCATCTTCATTATCGAAGGCGCATTCCTGATGATAGCGACTTTTGCAATGGAATTGTAAAGATTCATAGACTATATTTTCGTGCATAAAAATTATTATTTTTCCTTCCGTCATTTTTCTTTCACAAAGCAATAAGGAAAAATGACATCCGCATATGATGTGTGGATTGTCCTTTCGTCAGAAAAAATGCTTAAAGCGAAAGGACGGAATTAATAGTATTTTTATGAAAAGTGAAACTCCCCGGACACTATGTCCGAAGCCTCTTTTAGCGAAGCAATTGTTTGATGCCTTTGAGGCATAGGCTTCTTGAAGATTCTCGGAACA